>NZ_DJDM01000016.1:0-7728 GCF_002431085.1 Empedobacter sp. UBA5924 | reverse complement strand
TGTAAGCTTCCCCAAAATTAGAGTCATTTATAATTATAGTTTATAAATTTATAAAACTATGAAGAACAGTAAATATTCGGAAGTTCAGATTATCAAGATCTTATCTGAACAAAATTTTGGAAAAACGGTCAATGAAATTTGTCGTGATCATGGAATTAGTCAACCTACTTTTTATAATTGGAAGAGTAAATATGGTGGATTGGACGTTCAACACCTCACTAAAATGAAGGAAATGGAGAAAGAACTCTCTCAGTACAAAAAGATTGTAGCAGAACTAACGCTAGAAAATGTTGTGATGAAAGATGTGATTTCAAAAAAGCTTTAACGCCTTCTGAGAAACGAGAACTGGTCACTTATTGCAGCTCACAATACGCAATGAGTACTCGTAAGGCGTGTAAAGTTTTCCTCATTTCCAGTTCGGTTTATTTTTATAAAAAGAAACCCAATAATGAGGATGATAAAATTAGGGAAGAATTAGTTTTGCTTTCAGAGCAGCACTACACATGGGGATTTTGGATGATGTATCACAGGCTGAGAAATCGTGGATTTGGATGGAATCATAAACGAGTTTACAGAATATATACCTCTCTGAAATTAAATCTTAGAAGTAAACGTAAAAAACGTCTTCCAGCAAGAGTAAAAGAGCCTTTATTGCGACCAATTTACCCAAATGTAACTTGGAGTATGGATTTTATGCACGACACCTTAGAGTGTGGTAAAAAAGTAAGAAGTTTGAATATTATAGATGACTTTAATAGAGAAATTTTAACCATTACAATTGACACTAGTTTACCTTCATCAAAGGTCATTTCACAGCTAAAGCAACTTGTAGAATGGCGAGGAAAACCTGATAAAATAAGAGTAGATAATGGACCAGAATTTATTGCAGAAAAATTAAAAATTTGGTGTCTATCAAATCAGATTGTTCTACAATATATTCAACCAGGAAAACCAACACAAAACTCATTAGTAGAAAGATTTAACAGAACTTTTCGAACAGAATTTTTAAACGTTTATCTCTTTGAGAATATCAAACAGATGAAAAATTATGCTGAAATTTGGATGTGGATGTATAATAATGAGCGACCTCATAGTGCGCTACAATACCTTACTCCCAGAGATTTTTTGTTGAAATATGGAAAAATAAATAATGAAAAAAAACAAGATTTTCCTACATTCAAACAAAATTATAATAAAAATAATCAATTATTAAATAAAAACTCTATTTTTGAATGTACCTAACAAAGGGAAGAGTACAATTTTGCTAAAAACTATTACTGGTATTTATAGCAAAGAATTAACATAAAATTAGTAACTATTGCATAGTTCTGATTATTAGAAAAATAAAATATCTAAACTCGCTAAATGTTTTTGGGAGTTTTTTATTTTTACGTGAAACCGTAAATTAATATTAAGAGTTTGTTGTATGTTTGGAATAATATAACGGAAGAGTAGATATAGGTATTTAACGAAACTAAGATATAGTTGTTTTTATGAAACTAAAGTTATAATAGTTTCGCAAATTCGAAAAGCGTTAGGTACAATTTATAAAGAAGATAATGAATTATAAAAATCCAGCAGCTATTTGAAGTTCTAGCTGAAAAATTTAATTATCTGTATATAGAAAACCCTGAAGATAGATTTGATCAAATTTCTGTATTACTAACTGATTTTAGAGCAAAAACAATAGATTTTACAAAATCAACACAAAAACTTAGAGAACCACTAATCCAATTCTTAGAAAAAGAATTAAACAAAATGATGAATAAATAACCTCCACTAATATAGTATTTGCGAAAAACGGGCTGAAAGTAAACTTTCAACCCTTGCTTTTCCAATCGCAAAATTGCTTTTCTTAAAATAATAATGTAATTTAGTTCCAAGAAAAGAGCAATTTGCTTGAACGGACGAACTTGAACTTTTGCTCAAATTCTCTCCTGTTCTTCGCAAATACACAGCTCGTTAGCTGCAAGCAATCACCAAATACCACTAAATATGAAAAAAACACTATTTTTTATGATGACTATCTTTGTTTTATCTTGTAATGAAAACAAAAAAAGTAATCAAACCGAAAATGCCGAAATCGAATCTAAAAAGGCAACTGACAATTTAGATTGGTTAACTGGAAATTGGAAAAGACTAAATGAAGAAGCTGGAAAAGAAACTTTTGAGAATTGGAAGAAAATTAGCGAAAGTGAATATTCAGGAATTGGCTTCACATTAAAAAACGGTGATACAATAAGTCAAGAAAAAATGGATTTAATTGAATCAAACGGAAATTGGAGTTTATTTGTGAAAATGCCAAATGATAAAAAGGCAACTAAATTCAAAATGACTAAAAAAAATAATAACGAATTTATTTGTGTAAATGACTCAATTGACTTTCCTAAAAAAGTTCAATATTCATTTGACGGAAAAAGAATAAAAGCAAAAATTTCTAACAAACAAATGGAGGTTCCTTTTGAATTTGAAAAAATTAAATAACTCTCAAATTTTGCCTGCAGATAATAACTAAGCTTTCGTCTTGTCTGTTTTGCCTAAATATTTATTATGTAGTAAAACCTACTAATTGAGAAAATGAAAAATCAGAAACGTATGAAGATTTTACAAAAAAAAATAAAAGCTAATAAGTAATTAAAAACGTTTAGTTTAAAATAAAGTATCTAAATTAGTAAGATTAACCAGTAGGCATGGTTAAAGTTAGTAATAGTACTCTGGAGTTAATTTTAGGTTTGTCTAACTCCAGAGTATTTTATTTTACTTAAATACATCAGATTAATATAAATAAAGGGCTTCTACATAGAAGCCCTTTGTTATTCTATAATATTTTACACAGTAATGGTTATAAATTAGATTAATTTATATATTTGAGTTTAATTTTACGAAATGCAGATGCTTTTTACGAAACAAAAGCTATAGTAGTTTCGTAAAAAATTATGTTAGGAGCAAGCTTACCCAAACACACGCTAAAAAATGACAGAAAATTACATCAATAAAATTATTGTTGAACATTCAAGAAATATTGAAGATCTTGAGATTCCACTTTCAGAAACTCAAAGACAACATTTGATTCTAACAGGAAAAAATGGAAGCGGAAAGACAAGTTTACTTTTAGAAATTAAAAAGTACTTAACAAAAATTGAAAATGGAGAATTTGAAAGTTTTGAACAAAATAAACAACAGTTAGAAAAGTATAAAGAACAAATTTCCCGCCCAAGTATTTCAGAAGAACAAAAATTAAATCTTGAGAGAAATATTAAGAATTATGAGGACTGGATACATTCTTTTGGTGGAACACAAATTGAGTTTTCAGGTTCAAAAAAATCAATTTTTGAAAAATCACAAAATGGAAGCTTTATCTTATCATTTTTTGATTCAAAAAGGCATACTAATCTTAATGTTCCCAAAGGAATCAATAAAATTGAACTAAAGAAAAAATATAATTTACAGGAAAAAGCTAATGTAAATTTTATCCAATATATTGTAAATCTAAAAGCTGACCGTTCATTTGCTCGAGATGATAATGAAATAGAGACCGTAGAAAAAATTGATGCTTGGTTTGAAAGTTTGGAAAATAGATTAAAATCAATCTTTAATGTAGATTTTCTAGAACTTAAATTTGATAGGAAAACTTACAACTTTGAAATAATAACAAATCAAGGAGAACCATTCAATTTTAATACTTTATCTGATGGATATTCAGCTATAATAAGTATAATTACAGAGCTACTATTAAGAATGGAGGCTCACGATGTTAAATCTTATGATTTAGAAGGAGTGGTTATAATTGACGAAATTGAAACTCATCTTCACGTAGATTTACAGAAAAAAATTCTTCCATTTTTAACTGACTTTTTTCCAAAAATTCAATTTATTGTTTCAACACATTCTCCTTTTGTTTTATCGTCCTTGTCAAATGCTACAGTTTGTGATTTAGAATCAAAAATTGTAACTAGTGATTTATCAGGGTATTCTTATGATGCACTGATAGAAAGTTATTTTAAAGCTGACAAATATTCTGATGAATTAAAACAGAAAATTTCAGATTTTGAATTATTATCATCTAAAACAGAACGTACCACAGAAGAAAATATTTACCTAGTAGAACTTCGTAATTATTTTGCCCATAGTCCCAAATATCTTTCTAATGAACTGTTGGTTAAGCTTCAGCAAATAGAGTTAAATGAATTAAACAATAAACAATAAGCAATCGAATATGGTGTTTTTTGAAAAATCACAACCTGCACCCGATTGTTTAGCTGTAGAGGAAGCAAAAGCAAACGGAGATTATAAATGTGCAAACGTTTTAGACAGAATAAAATCGGACTTTAAAAACAAGTGCTATATATGTGAATATAAAGAACCGATTTCAATTAATGTAGAACATTTTAGACCGCATAAAGGGGCCAAAGTTTTAAAATTTGATTGGAACAATTTATTTTGGTCTTGTTCTCACTGTAACAATATTAAGTTGGACAATTTCACGAATATTTTAAACTGTACAGACTCAACACATCTTGTTGATAAAAAAATACGGTACTATATGAATCCATTTCCTTGTGAAAAAGTTGTTATAGAAGCGTTGGAACAAACTCCAGAAGTATTGGAAACGAAAGAACTTTTAGAAGCGGTTTATAATGGTACAACAAAATTAAAAACTATTGAATCAGCAAACTTACGCAATCAACTACTTGAAGAAATAAAAGACTTTCAAAAGTGGTTATGCGAATATTATAAAGCCAATACGCCAGAAGTCAAGAACTTTTCCAAACTAAAAATTATCGAACATTTAAGTCGTGGTTCGAATTTTTCAGCTTTCAAAAGATGGATAATTTTAGACAATCAAATGAGAAAAGATGACTTTGAACAGTATTTTGATTAAAAAGCCTGCACCTAACATCGGTAACTGTTGCACAACTCCTATTTTAGGCACAAGAACACAAAATAGTATAAATAATAACCTCATTAGAAGCGATTTTAAGGAGGTTTTTTTATTTTACACAATAAGGTATGCAATGTAGTTTTGTTTGTATATTTGAGATTGCATTTTACGAAAAGTAGATATAGTTGTATAAGCTATATTTTATTTCATTAAAAAATCAATGTTGTATGCAATTTAAAAACAGAAACTTTGGAATTAAACTCAATAGCTCTTTATAATATTTCTGAAATAATACCGAATATGCTTTATTCAAAGTTTGAGCAGAATAACATCAAAACAGTTGGAGATGTAAAAAAAATAGAATTAAATGCATTTCAAAAATTTCCATATGTTGGCAAAAAAGTCTGTGAACTCTTTTTAGTATTTAAGGAAAAAATAGAAACTTCACCAGAAGAGATTATTGATATATATAAATCAACTCTTCCTAAAGAATTACCGATAAACTATTCGGAAGAAAGTTCATTTATAGTAATCTTTTCATCAATTATTTTAGACTATTTGAAAATTACTAAGGACTTTAATCATAAATCAAAAAAAGCAAAAGAAAAGCAACTCAGAAATGTTGATATAATTCAAAAATATTTTGGTATTAATTCAAAGATATATACTCGTGAACAGATTGGCGTAAGGCATAGGATTAATTCAGAGAGAGTAAGACAAATCATTGTAGATATATTTTATAGAGATATATCATCTCTTCTAAACGATGAATTCTTAGAATCTTGGAATTTAAGAATAAATAAAAATGCATTAGAGCTTCTACACTCTTTTAAAAAAGATATTGCTGGTACTTATGCCTTAAATGAAAAAGATATCTCAAATTGGTTAAAAGAGTATGGAATAAATGAAGAATTAAACTCTAAAAGGGAGTTCTTTGATTTGCTTTTTAAAATCTGGGGCTATAATAAGGTTAAAACTTCAAGACATCATTATTTAAGAAATAATCAAATTTATCTTTCTAATAGTATTGATTCAGAGTTGTTTCTGAATGTAAGTACCAAAATCTATACTTTTCTTGAAAAACGAGTTATACCAACAACATTAGAAGATATTATTATTGAAGTTTTAGAGGAATTTGATGTTTCTGATGAATTTATACAACTTTGTTGTGATACTATCTACGAAATTGAGAAAACCGATACTTTGACATATCAGATGAAATTTGAAAAATTATCTTCAATAAATGATTATACCTTTAGATTATTATATGAAAAGAAAAAAACACTTTCATATAACGAATTACTTCATTTAATTAATCAAAGATTAGTTCAGGTAGATCAAGCAATAACTTTACAAACATTAAAACAAACTCTTAAGAAAGATGAAAATGTAGTTCCATTAGGAAAAACTGGAAATTGGACATTAGCCATATTAGATCCAAATGTTGATAGTCAAATAGACTTGATTTTAAAATCATTCAGAATACATGACAAACCATTATCAGAAAGAGAAATTTTGAATCATATTCATTCGGAGTATTCCAGAGTAGATGTTTCTGAAAGATCTGTTAGTTCAAATTTGAGAAACTACAAAGAGAAATTTAAGAAAGTTAAAGGTAAGAAGTTTATCCTTTCAGAATGGGAGTATAAATATAAAAATGATATTGTAAAATCTAGAATTGTAAATAACAAAAAAAGTACCCAGCTCAAGGCTGAAAAAACTGTGGAAGTTGTAAAAAGATACTTGGGAAGTGATAATTCAGAGGTAATATATCTTCGTGATTTAGTAAAACTAATCACCACTACCGAAACTGATTTTAGTAGAATGGATATTTATAAGGCTATTAGCCAAAATCCTCTAGTATTCAATAAGATTCAACTAAATGAAAAGATTTTTGTTGGTTTGAAAACTAATAATCAAGACTCTAGAAATCAGATAACAGTCAAATATAAATGGAATGAACTAAAGAAAATTTTAATACGAGAACTTGAACCTATATTTAACTCATCATCACAACCTAATTATTCGAACTCTTTGGAGGAAGCACTAGATGCATTCTTTAAAATTCTGACAAAAGATTTGCCTGTTGAAATTAGCCAATTTAATGGATTAGCAGATAGGATACTTCCGACTTTATACAAATATTATGTTGAATCTAGTGACCGAAATGATAAATTAAATTTTTTAAAACAAATAGTAACTAGTCAAGAATCATTTTTCAAGATATTACTTTATTATTTTCACAATCCAGATTATCAATATGTAGACAATCACAATAAAGGATTTGGAGTGGTATTGGAAAGATTAGCTAAAGTTGACAAAAGAGATAACAGATATAAAGATTTAAGAACAGCATCAATATATGAATTCGGCAAGCATTGTTCTAGAGCTTATAATAATAGGAATCTAGATACTCACAATGCAACAGATTGGACTGAAGGTGAAATTATTGAAACAAAAACAAGCTGTTTAGTTATGATGATTTATGCTTGCTTTGAATATTACAATGAGATTAATAGAATATAAAACTATACCCGTTGTGCATTTTAAATGATTTGAATTTTTAGGTTGTTAATATTTCGATTAAAGTATGTTTTATTAATGTACTGAATCACTGTTAGTGCAGTAATTTTAGCTAGAATTCTGGTTTTAAACCCCTCAAAAGTTTTTGCATAATTTCTTCTAATCATAAATTGATCGCATAGTTGAGAAAATAAAGTTTCAATTCTTTTTCGATACTTTTTGAATGTATAAAACTGAGGTTTGTAATCTTTTTGATTCGATCTTTTCGGTGTTTCTAATCGTATATTAACTTCATTAAATAAGTCAATTTGAATTGTTTGCGA
>NZ_DJDM01000015.1:0-59625 GCF_002431085.1 Empedobacter sp. UBA5924 | reverse complement strand
CTTACGGGAGAGTAGGTCGTCGCCAGCTTTTATTAAAAGCCTCAAGTGACCAACTTGAGGCTTTTTTGTGTTTATGGATTTCGCTTTAGGCTGAAGGCTGTAAGCTTTACGCTAACTCAAAACTATGTTTTATAAAACAAGAAGCTTCTAGTCAGTTAATAAGAAGCTTGCTTTCATCCAACAAGAAGCTTCTAATTAGTCAACGAGAAGCTTCTTCTTAATAAAAAGGAAGCTTCCTTTTTCAACTAACTTAAAATTTACTACTTATAACTCGAAAATACCCCTATTTCCCTCAAGTGGATATTTTAACTTCTACTTCTATTCCTGTAAGTCTTAAATCTTATGTCTTATAAATTATAACTTATCACTCAAAACTCAGAACTTACAACCCGCGTTAGGGATAGTAGTGGAAATCCTTTTGTAGAAATTGGATTTTCCTGTAATCACTTCCAATTTTCTTCTACAAAAGATTGCAACGGATAGCCCGACCGAAGGGAACGCCCAAATAATTCCATAAAAAAAGCCCAACCGAAGTTGAGCTTTTATTTATCCAAAATAAAATGAATCGCGATCATTTAGGAAATTAAAATGCTTTCGAGTTTTATCTTGTTCTTCTTTATCAATTTCGAATTGTAAAATTTCGGGATGATTGTTTATCGTTTTCAAATCCTGTCCCAAAGTATCAAACAGATGCGAATCGCCTTGATACTCGAGATTATAGCCATCTACACCAATTCTATTTACGCCAGCAAGAAAAGCCATATTTTCGATTGCTCGAGCTTTTAGGAGTGAAATCCAAGCTTCACGACGTGCTTTTGGCCAACTAGCGTTACAAAGTATCAAATCGTAGGGATTTTCCTCAGTATTGCGAATCCAAACTGGAAATCGTAGATCGTAGCAAACAATAGGACGAATTTGCCATCCTTTATAATCTATCGTTACAATTTTATCTCCAGCAGAATATACGCCAACTTCTTTTCCGTAACTGAACAAATGTTTCTTATCGTAAATGTAAATAGAGCCGCTTGGACAGATGAAATAAAATCGGTTATAGTATTTATCGTTTTCATGCGTAGAAATGCTTCCAGCAATCGCAGAATTCAATTCTTTGGCTTTGTGTTGCATCCATTCGAATGTTTCTCCAAAAGGCTTTTGACCAATTTTTTCTACATTCATAGAAAATCCCGAAGCAAACATTTCTGGTAACAATATAATATCGGTTTGATGATTGGTTAATAATTCATCTAAATAAGCGTGATTAGCTTTTGCATCTTCCCAGATTACATCGTATTGTATTAATGATATTTTAAGTTTATTTTGAATCTCCATTGTTAATAAATTTTTGATCTAATTTTGGTTTATTAGATTGATTGATGATGTAATACATAAAGATAAATATAAAAAAACCAATAAACGAACCGCCAACTGTATCAATCGCAAAATGGCGTGACAAGTAGATTCTACTAATTGCGATACTCGGAAAATGGAGCGCAAAAAATAATTGTAACCATCTGTTTTTGGTTAATAAACATAAAGTCATCGAAATTATTGCGGCTGTTAATGAATGTCCCGAAGGAAAAGTTGAAGCCATTTGTATCGCATAATCTTTGACTAGAATAATGTCTATTTTTTTCTGTGTAAAATAATATCCAGGACGTAAAACTTGTTCGAAATAGACATTCTTAAAAAAGACACTAATTGTTGTTGCAACTGCTCCAGAAGCTAATAAATAATAAAAATAACGACGAGTAGTTTTCCAAAATAGATAACCAAGAAGTATAAAAAATAAATAATAGGTTCCAAAATCGGTATAAAAAACAAAGAGTTTATCGAGATAATGATTGCTGTATTGATTGAAATGCAGATGTAATTCGTCGCGTCCATAATATTGCGTCATGGCGATTGCGGCAAAATTGTAGATAAAAAATACAAAAAAAAATGGCCAAATTCTTAGAAATAAATCTTTTTGTTGATTCATTTGAGGGTTTTTAAATAATATTTATGATGAGATTCTAAAACAAGTTTAGAATGACATTCATTCAAATTTAAGCAAAAAAAAACTTGACTAAATAGCCAAGTTTTAAAACGTTTTAATATTGTTTAAAAAAATTATTTTACTTTTTCTACGATTGCTTTGAAAGCTTCTGGATTGTTCATCGCTAAGTCAGCTAAAACTTTACGATTTAATTCAATTCCAGCTTTGTGGATAGCTCCCATAAATTTAGAGTAAGACAATCCGTGTAATCTTGCTCCAGCGTTAATTCTTTGAATCCATAACGCACGGAAATTTCTTTTCTTTTGACGTCTATCGCGGTAAGCGTATACTAAACCTTTTTCTACTGCATTTTTAGCAACAGTCCAAACGTTTTTTCTTCTTCCGTAATATCCTTTTGCAAGTTTTAAAACTCTTTTTCTTCTAGCTCTTGACGCAACTGCGTTTACTGATCTTGGCATAATTTTTAATTTTTTTGTAGTGGGCGAGATTGCTCTGCTTTAAGGCCCATCGACAGGGTTAATAATGAATTAATAAACCAAATAAGAACACGTTCTTATTTTAATCTTAATTGTTGTTTTACTGAATGAACATCAGCTTGATCAACTAAACCAGTTTGAGTTAAATTTCTCTTTTGTTTAGTCTCTTTTTTTGTTAGGATGTGGCTTTTAAAAGCGTGTTTTCTTTTAATTTTACCTGTTCCTGTTAATTTGAAACGTTTTTTCGCTCCAGATTTTGTTTTTAATTTTGGCATGATTACAAATATTTAAAATTAAAACGTTTTTTATTTTTTGTAAGATGATAAGAACCTAATTATTTCTTAGGTCCCATCATCATAATCATTCTTTTACCTTCAAGTTTTGGCATTTGTTCTACTTTTCCAACATCTTCCAATTCTTGAGCTAAACGTAACAATAAGATTTCTCCTTGATCTTTAAAGATAATAGAACGTCCTTTGAAGAAAACATATGCTTTCAATTTTGAACCTTCTTCTAAGAAAGATCTTGCGTGACGTCTTTTGAATTCGTAATCATGATCATCTGTTTGAGGACCGAAACGAATTTCTTTTACGACAACTTTCTGCTGTTTAGCTTTAAGCTCTTTTTCTTTTTTCTTTTGTTCGTATAAGAATTTTTTGTACTCTACGACACGACAAACAGGTGGAATGGCTTTTTCACTGATCATTACCAAATCTAAACCTTGTTCTTCTGCAAGTTCTAAAGCTTTAGCTATTGGATATACACCAGGTTCTATACCTTCTCCAACAACGCGTACTTCTTTCGCGTCAATCTTATCATTGATCTTGTGTTGATCTTCCTTAATTACTCTGGCTGGACCTCTGCCGCCTTTTCTTCTAATTGCGATAGTTATTCTGTTTTAAATTATTTTAATTTGATTTGTTCTTTCATGAAGTCGATAAACGCTTGAATCGTCATCTCTCCTAAATCACCTTCTCCGTGTCTTCTTACAGAAACTGTACCGTTTTCTGCTTCTTTTTCACCGATGATTAACATGAAAGGAATTTTACCGATTTCGGCATCACGGATTTTTTTACCAGTTTTCTCGTTTCTACTGTCAATCAGTCCGTTAATTTCTTCTTCGGCCAGCAAATTTAATACTTTTTCTCCATATTCCACATATTTTTCACTAATTGGTAAAATTGTGAATAAATCTGGTGTTAACCAAAGTGGTAAATTACCTGCTGTATTTTCTAACAAAATGGCAATGAAACGTTCCATAGAGCCAAATGGCGCGCGGTGAATCATTACTGGTCTGTGTTTTTCGTTGTCTGCTCCAGTGTAAGTTAAATCAAAACGTTCTGGTAAATTATAATCCACTTGGATTGTTCCTAACTGCCATTGACGTCCTAATGCATCTTTCACCATAAAGTCTAACTTAGGTCCATAGAATGCAGCTTCGCCATATTCTACAACTGTTGGTAAACCTTTTTCTGCTGATGCTGTGATAATTGCTTGTTCAGCTTTTTCCCAGTTTTCATCAGATCCGATGTATTTTTCTTTATTCTCTGGATCTCTTAATGAGATTTGAGCCGAATAATTGTCAAATCCAAGATTTGTAAATACATATAATACTAAATCAATTACTTTTTTGAATTCTTCTAATAATTGATCTGGTGTACAGAATAAGTGAGCATCATCTTGAGTAAATCCACGAACACGAGTTAAACCGTGCAATTCTCCTGATTGTTCGTAACGGTAAACTGTACCAAACTCTGCATAACGTTTTGGTAAATCGCGGTATGACCATTGAGAAGTTTTGTAAATCTCACAGTGATGCGGACAGTTCATTGGTTTTAACAAGAATTCTTCTCCTTCGTTTGGTGTTTTAATTGGCTGAAAACTATCTGCACCATATTTTGCATAGTGACCAGAAGTTACATACAATTCTTTTTGACCAATGTGCGGAGAAATTACCATTTCGTAACCCATTTTTTGTTGCTCTTTCAATAAGAAGTTTTCTAATTTTCTTCTCAAAGCAGCTCCTTTTGGTAACCAAAGTGGTAAACCTGCACCAACTTTTTCTGAGAAAGCAAATAAACCTAATTCTTTACCTAATTTACGGTGATCACGTTTTTTTGCTTCTTCTAATAACTCAAGATATTCTGTTAAATCTTTTTGTTTTGGAAATGTAATACCATAAACACGAGTCAACATTTTGTTTTTCTCGTCTCCACGCCAATAAGCTCCAGCAACATTCAAGATTTTTGCAGCTTTCACAATTCCAGTGTTTGGAATGTGTCCACCACGACATAAATCTGTAAAATTATCGTGTGTACAGAATGTAATATCTCCATCATTTAAGTTAGAGATTAATTCTGTTTTGTATTCATTGTCTTTATACGTTTCTAATGCTTCTGCTTTCGAAACTGAATATAATTTGAATTCAGCTTTTTTCTTTGCATTCTCTAACATTGCTTTTTCTACTTTCGCAAAATCAGCCTCTGTAAATTTATCCTCACCAAAATCAACATCGTAATAAAAACCTTTGTCAATCGCAGGTCCAATTGTTAATTTCGCATTTGGATAAAACTCTAAAATAGCTTGCGCTAATAAGTGAGCAGATGAATGCCAAAAAGCTTTTTTACCCATTTCATCATTCCAGGTTAACAATTTGATCGTTGCATCTGTGGTGATTGGGGTTGTTGTTTCAACTTGTTGATCGTTTACTATAGCCGAAATTACATTACGTGCTAAACCTTCACTAATGCTTAGCGCCACGTCCATAGGAGTTACGCCACTCTCATACTGTTTTACACTTCCATCTGGAAGAGAAATGTTTATCATCTTACTTTTAGAATTTGTACTAAGATGCAAAATTACGAATTTTCTGCAAGTTGACGAAATTTTTAAAGAGTTGATTTTAGCTAAAATATTAAGTAAACAGTTGAATTATTGTTTTGAATGAAATTATCTTGTTTTCGATAAAATTAATATCGAATTATTTCTTTATAAACTTTAAAACTTCGTTCGATTCTTTTGTTTTAATATAATACATTCCAGCCGCTAAGCCTTGACAGTCAATCGTTATATTTGACTGATTATTTATGCGAACCGATTGTACAATTTGTCCAACTGAATTGTAAATAAAAAGTATATTATTTTGAGCATTTAATTGAGTTTTATCAACTCCAATTATAATTTTATCATTCGTAATATTTGCTGATTGCAACCAGATAAATGGTTTTGATTCAATTGATTTTGTACTTAAACTCTCATGAATTTTAAATTGCATGACAATAGGTAAATGATCGCTCATATTATACAAATTAGTTCGTAAAGTTTGCGAGTAGATACCTGTACAATCAGGATCTTTAACATCTTTATTCAAGCAATCTCCATTATTTCCGTACGCTTTGTAACTATCGTTTATAAAAGAAAAACGTGTACTATTTTTGAAATTTTCGCTCATCATAATAAAATCAAAACGATCATCCAAACCGCCACTTGCTCCTGCATTAGTTCCGCTTCCAAAACCTACGTTAGAAACGCGCGTACTTTGTGTATGCAAATAACTAAAAGCTGGATTATCTTGCCAACTTCCAGGCGCATTGAGTGGATCTATCATCAAAATAGCATTCGCTGGATTGATAATTTCTTGATATGCTGGTTCTGATGAATTATAAAAATTAAAATCTCCAGCAAAAAGTACATACGTATTAGGTTGTGTTAATTTTTTCAAAGATTTTGTAACTTCTTGCACCATTTCCAAACGCATTTGACGATTTGCAGGTCCTGTACTCGATTTTAGATGTGCAACAAAAACTTCTAAATGAATAGGATCGTTTGAAGTAATATTTAATTGAAAAGAATATTGATTGATGTCACGATAAACTGTGGGAATTTTCTGTTGATTAACTAACGTTAATTTGCGTGTGTTATAAAAAACCATTGTTTGTAACGGATCATCTAATTTTGTTGTGTCAGCTACAAAAAGTGCGCGAGCAAATTTATCCGGTTGATTTTGCAAAGATGTATTTAAGATTAAATCAGCGCCATTTTCTGTTACTAATTCACAAATCATAAATAAATCTGGTTTGTATTCGTCTAAAATATCTCTTAAGATCAATTGACGATTTTGAGGAAGTGAATTCGGAAATTTGAACACATTATAAAACATTGTATTTAATGTTTCTTGTGAAAAAATAGAAACCGAAAGGATTAAAAATAAAAGGAGTAAATTTTTTTTCATATCAATTGATTTTAGTTTTACACTTCAACTTTTTTTAAATCTAAGGGATTAATTTAGAATGTCTTAAAGTTAATTATTATCAATTGAATAAAAAATTTTATTTCTTTTAATTAAAAATATAATTGGTTTAATGTCAAATAAAAAATCCAGTTCTTTTCGAAACTGGATTTTGAAATATTTTATGAACGTGCTCGTCTGAAATATAAAAACAAAGTTAGTAATCCGAAGACGATGTTTGGTATCCATGAGGCGACAAGTGGCGAAACATATCCTTTTTCGGAAAACGTAGACGTTGTTTGCGAGAAGAAAATGTAGACAAACGCTAACGAAATACCAACTGCAAGATTGATTCCGATTCCTCCACGACGTTTTTTAGATGAAAGCGATAAAGCTAAAAGTGTCAAAATAATAGTTGAAAATGGTACGCTCAAACGGTTATTTAATTCATTTTCGTATGTATTTACATTGGCAGAACCTTTTGCTTTTTGTTTCTGAATAAATTCATTTAATTCGAAGGTATTCATTGTTTCAGCAACATATTCTTCTGGTAAAATTTCATCAGGAGAAGCTGGTAACTTCAAATTTGTATTGGCTTCGTAATTTAACTTTTCGGTTTTATCCTTGTTAATTTCGCGTGTGTAAACACTCATTAATGCATAAGTAGAATCTTTATCATTCCAATTAAAACTTGAAGCGATGATTTGTTTTTTCAACTCAGTCGAATCAAATTTTTGATACATAAAAGAACTTCCTAATTTTTCTGTTCTGTCATAACTATCTACAAAAACAAACTCATCAGGAGAAATTTGCGAACCGATACGTTGTCGTTTATAATATTCTTCCTTGTCGTTATTACTCAATAAATGGGTGTATTGGTATTTATTTTTTTTGATATTTGCCCAAGGCAAAACCACATTTCCTACTACCAAAGCAGAAACAGCTAAAAATATAGCAACCCAAATATATGGAAGTGTAAATCGATAAAAACTAATACCACCCGAAAGCACACCTACAATTTCGGTTTGCATCGTAAGTCGTGATGTAAAATAAATCACAGTGATAAAAACGGCAATTGGTAAAAAGGTGTTGATAATCCAAATAGACCAATAAGGGTAAAATTGGGTTAAAGCCGAAAAAGCTGTAGAACCACTATCATTAATACGTCCTAATTTTTGACTAAGATCGACAATAACAGCGATAGTAGACAAAATCAAAACCATGAAGATAAAGGTTCCGATAAAGTTTCGGATGATGTATTTATCAATTATTTTCAAACTACAGACGTTGTTTTAATTGTGGAACAATTTGTTCTTTCCATTGAGCGAAATCTCCTGCTAAGATATGCTGTCTTGCAACTCTTACCAAATCTAAATAAAACGCAAGGTTATGAACAGATGCAATTTGTTTTCCTAAAGCTTCGTTGGCATTGAACAAATGACGAACATAGGCTTTTGTGTAATAACTATCCACATAGCTAGTCCCGTTTTCGTCTAATGGTTCAAAACAATCTTTCCATTTTGCATTTTTCATATTCATAACACCATTCCACGTGAACAACATGGCGTTACGCGCATTACGAGTTGGCATAACACAGTCGAACATATCAACTCCTAAAGCAATACATTCGATGATATTCCAAGGTGTTCCAACTCCCATTAAATAACGAGGTTTGTCTTGTGGAAGAATTTCTGTTACGATATCCGTCATTTCGTACATCACAGGTTCTGGTTCACCAACAGATAATCCACCAATAGCATTTCCTTCTGCACCGAAATCCGCAATATATTTTGCTGATTCTTGACGTAAATCTTTAAAATCGTTTCCTTGTACAATTGGGAACAGCGTTTGTTTGTGATCGTAATATTCAGGATTATTGTTTAACCAAGTTCTACAACGCTCCAACCAACGATGTGTAACATGCATGGCACGTTTCGCATCATGATATTTTGCAGGAATTCCTGTTAATTCATCAAAAGCCATAAAAATATCTGCTCCGATGTAACGTTGGATTTCCATTGATTTCTCTGGTGTAAACATATGGTAAGAACCATCGATATGCGATTTAAAACGCACACCTTCTTCAGATTTTTTGCGACTTGTCGACAAAGAATACACTTGGAACCCTCCTGAATCCGTTAAAATTGGTTTTTGCCAATTCATGAATTTATGTAATCCGCCCGCTCTGTGCAAAATATCAGTTCCTGGACGCAAATACAAATGATAAGTATTTCCAAGAATGATTTGGGCTTTAATATCTTCTTCTAATTCACGTTGGTGAACAGATTTTACTGTACCAACCGTACCAACTGGCATAAAAATAGGTGTTTCGATTTTACCATGATCGGTTTCTACAACACCAGCTCTTGCCTTAGAAAATTCGTCTTTTTTATCGATTGAAAATTTCATAGTGTGCAAAGATATTAATTGTTTAGCTTGTTGCGAGTTGGTTTCGAAAAAAATAACAAAAAAATAAGGATAAAGTAGCCTTTACCCTTATTTGGAAATTTTATGAAATGATTATTTTGTGAAACGTAATGACATTTTGCGATCAGAAGCTCTTTCTGAGTCAGAAGCTGTTTCAGCTACTTTTGCAAATTCTTCTCCGTAACCTTCGGCAGCAATAACTTGCGCACCAACACCACGTTTTGTTAATTCAGCTTTTAAGTAATCTGCTCTTTTTTGAGAGATTACTTTGTTTTTCGCATCATCACCAACTTTATCTGTGTATGCTCCAAGTTTGATTTTTGCAGTTGGATATTTTTTCAAAATTGCAGCAACATTATCTAATTGAACCTCAGAACCTGGCTCTAATTGATCTGTTTTACCAAAAACGAAGTTGACATTATCAAAGTTGAACCATTTTTCTTTCAATTGATCTTCTGTCATTGTTGCAAAATCTGGCGCTTTGATAAATTTGATAATTTGATCTTCTAATCCATTTGCGTATCCTTTCAAAGCAACACCATCTAAATCAATATCAGATAATTCTTTTGGCGCAGCGTTTAGAGAATCAGTATTCAATGAATCAACTACAATTTCAGTTTCTTCTGTAACAACTGTTTTTTCTTCGTCTTTATTACATTTTTTTAATAAGAAAAAGGCTGCTAAAGCAAGTAGGATCAATGGAATTAACCATTTCCAAAAACCTCCGCCACCATTGTTGTTATGAGTTTCTGCGTAAGCATCAACTGGCGCTACATAAGGTTTTTCTTCCGGTTCTACATCAACTACTTTTCTTGTTTCTGTAATAGTTTCAGTTACATGATCTTTTGCAAGATCTATTGTTTCAGTGATTTTAGGCGCATCATTAAACATTGTTCCTACACCTAAAGCTCCAAGTCCTAAACCAGTTGGAATTAATCCTAAAATTTTATCTTTAATTCCTCCTAAAGATGAAAAGAAATCAGCTTCTGTTACATTGTTAAATTCGGCTTCTTTTCCAATGGATCCAAAGGTTGTTAAAGCTGTTAAGTCTAATAATTTTGAAGATGAACCTGTCGAAATCCCTGCATATTCAGCAATTTTAGAAACGATTGGTTGCGCATTCGAACCAAAAATAACATTGATTAATTCTTTGATCGTGTCTGGCGTTTCTTGTTCTGTCGAAATATTTGCTAATCCACGAGATGCACCAAAAGATTTGATGGTATGAAATAAGCCTGTAGTAGAATTCTTTTTTTCTAAAACACCTCCTAAAAGAATAGGAATAAATGCATTGATTGCTTTAGAAATTCCCGATTCATTTTCACCTAATTCTGATGAAGTTTTCGAGATCAAATCTGGGGTAATATACCCTTTTACTAATTCAATAATGTTCATAGATTTTAATTTTTAATTATAGCCTTTTTTAAGTTGTAATTTGTTCTTAACGAATATTGTACCAATATTCATATTTATTAAAATTAGTTAAAAAAAATGATAATTTTTCTATTTTTTTGAAAAGATGTTAGATTGGAACTAATTTTATCAACTGAATTACTAATAAAAAAGAATAATTATGCAAGAGCAAGACAAAGTAGATAGTTTGCAAGATGTAATAACAACACCATTTAAGGATTTAGAAAACTTTACACAATGGTTATTAACGAAGGGTTCTGAAGTTGGATGGAGCTTAGTTTCTGCTTTATTAACCTTAATAATTGGTTTTTGGGTAACAGGTAAACTTGTCAAGTTAATCGAAAAAAGAATGGTTGCACGAAATGTCGATTTATCAATTCGCACGTTTTTAATTCCAATTCTTAATATATTATTCAAAGCTATTGTATTAACTTTTGTTGTAGGGCGATTAGGTTTTAATGCTTCTGGTTTTGTTGCAGCTTTAGGAGGTGTTGGTTTAACAGTTGGTTTAGCTTTGCAAGGTTCTTTATCAAATTTTGCAGCAGGAATTTTAATTATTCTTTTCAAACCTTTCAAAGTTGGAGATTATATCGTATCGCAAGGAAATGAAGGAAGTGTAGAGTCGATAAATTTACTAAATACAGTAATTGCAACTGCAAAAGGACAGATCATAACTTTGCCAAATGGGAATTTATTTAACAATCCAATTACCAATTATTCTGTAAAAGAATATCGCCGATTAGATGTAAATGTTGGTATTTCTTATGATGATGATTTTGACAAAGCGCGCGAAGTTTTGTTGAATGTTTTAGAGAAAAATGAATTGGTTGATGATACACAATCTAAAACGGTTGAGATTCTAGAATTTGCTGCAAGTTCTGTGAATTTGGCTGTGCGTTGTTATGTGAAAAATAGCGATTATTGGACAGCTTATTGGCAATTGTATCGCGCGGTAAAATATGCGTTAGACGACAACAATATCTCGATGCCTTATCCACATACAGAAATGATTATTAAAAACGAATCGAACTCGTCAACAATTCCTTTCGAGAACAAAGATTAATGAAGTATTTACTTACCATATTATCAATTTTTTTGTCTGCGCATCTTTTTGCGCAGACCGAATTAATTGAGAAATATCTCAATTCTGATTTCTATTCCACTCAATTCACGGGATTTTATTTATATGATCCAATTACGAAAGAAGAAATTTATAATTATAACGGAAACAAATTTTTTATTCCAGCTTCTAACACCAAAATTTTTACGTTGTATACAGCGATGAAAATGTTAAATGATTCGATTCCTGCATTCAAATATCAGTTGATTGGTGACGAATTGCATATCGAAGGAACTGGAGATCCAACTTTTTTGCATCCAAAATATAAAAATACACGAGCGTTAGATTTCTTGAAAAGTAATGGTTCTAAAATTGTTTTTCATTGGAATAATTTCGACGAAGAATCTTTTTTACCAGGTTGGACTTGGGACGATTTTAGAAAAGATTATGCGCCAGAAAGAAGTCAGTTTCCGATTCATGAAAATTTAGTTTCAATTTCGAAAAATGGAAGTTCAATCAAAACATTTCCAACATATTTTGAAGAATTAACAGAAATTAGAGAAATGCCAGAGCCGAGGAATTTCTATGACAATAAATTTTATATCAGCAATAAAAAACGAACAGAAAAAGTTCCTTTTATTGTGAATGAAACGGTAATAGAAAAATCGTTGTCGCAAATTTTGGGTAAACCTGTTGATATGGTCAAAACGCCAATGGTCAATAATCCGAAAGTGTTTTATAGTCAGAAATCAGATGATGTTTACCGCGAAATGATGGAAAATAGCGATAATTTTTTGGCAGAACATTTATTGATTTTAGCTTCGAGTACTTTACCAGGAAAACTGAGCGCTTCTGAAACGATTACCTTTTCGAAAAGATATTTGTTGAATGATTTGAAACAACAACCAGAGTGGTTTGACGGTTCGGGATTATCGCGTTATAATTTGTTTACACCACAAAGTTTTGCACAGGTTTTAGGGAAAATGTATAACGAATTTCCTGAGCAACGTTTGTTTTCTATTTTCCCAATCGGTGGTAAAACGGGAACAATCAAAAATAGATACAAAGATTCGGCGCAACCTTATATTTATGCCAAAACAGGAAC
This sequence comes from Empedobacter sp. UBA5924, assembly GCF_002431085.1. Classification (NCBI taxonomy): domain Bacteria; kingdom Pseudomonadati; phylum Bacteroidota; class Flavobacteriia; order Flavobacteriales; family Weeksellaceae; genus Empedobacter; species Empedobacter sp. UBA5924. The sequence continues at coordinate 46,920 of NZ_DJDM01000015.1, read as the reverse complement.
GTTGAACAATAATGTAACGTTGAGTGGTTATTTGAAAACGAAATCTGGAAGAACGTTAATTTTTAGTTTGATGAATAATAATTCGATCAAAGATTTATCTTGGATTCGAAATGAGAACGAAAAGTTATTACGAATTATTAGAGATAATTATTAAGCATATTTGAAATAAAAAGCCTTCCGATTTCGGAAGGCTTTTGCTTTATTAGAAAGACATCTTTACGGTGTCGTTATTTCCTGTTAATACTTTTGTGTCTTTTTTATTTTTGACATCAAAAGTTACAATGTTTTGCTGATCATTAAAAATATCTGTCAACAAAGCCACTTTTAGTTCTATCGAGTTGATATTAGAAATTTTATCAAACTTAAAAAAAACTCGTGTCGATTTATCATTTACCTGATAACCATAATAAGAAGTTCCCAAAGCTTTACCATTTACTTTTACATCAACTTTACTATTTACATACGCTTTCAACTTGTTTTCGAAGTTAGATTTGTTCGAAACATCTGCACCAACGGCTTTTTCCAACTGATTGGTAAATGAACGTGCAGTGATATTTAAAGTTCCGGTTTCTTGTTCGTAATCAACCTTGATATTTGCTGTATGAAAATCTTGAGCGTTTAGGTTAAAAGTTACTAAAACCAAAAGCAAAGAGAATAGATATTTTATATATTTCATTTTATTTCTTAGTTTGTACAAGTCTATTTCAAATCGAGTGCCAAAGATTCTTAAAATTTAAAAGAAAGCTTTAGCGACTTGTTAATAACGAAATTAGAATAAAAAAATTATAAATCACATAAAAATATAAAAAGAGTATTAATAACTTAATACTCTTTTCTATGAATTTATTCTAAATTTTTAAGCAAACCAAACATGGTAAGGAATTCTACTTAAAATACAAACTAAACCAATAATTGCAAAGACTGCAACGCTCATTGGTACAGTTGTAGATCGTTTCAATTTTGCATTCGCAATTGTCATAAAAACAACACCTGCAATCATCATCATAGGGTGTTCAACAAAAGTTAATCTCAAGCCAGAATCTTTCATTATTCCTGATGGTTCCAAAGCAGAAAACATCATAATATAGTAGACTAATCCAAGTAATAATTGAACGTGAAAAGTAATGGTTGTAAATAACCCGATTTTTTTTATTGTTGCGTTTGTATCTTTTTTAGAAATCGCATAAATTAATGTTGAAATCACAAAGATAACGCCCATCAAAATCACAAGATAAGCCCAGCCACTATGAAATTGTTTGATAAAATCCATTTTTCTAATTTTAGTTTTTCAATACAAAAATAACAAACCTTTTTACATAAATACTATTTGATGATATTTATGTGTTTTCAGAACAGTTTTTTAGATTAATCAAAATCTCGTAATTTCGCGCAAAATATATCCGAAATGGGAAAAGATAAAATCAGAAGATTTAACGAAAATAAAACTTTTCAGAATGTTGTTCAACCAACACGAGAAGAGGCAATTAACGAGTTTGCATTAAAAGGAAATTGGAACAAAGAATTTTTCAAGAACGACAAACCAATTGTGTTAGAACTTGGGTGCGGAAAAGGAGAATATACAGTTGCAATGGCGCGTCGTGACAAGGATCGTAATTTTATCGGAGTAGATATTAAAGGATCAAGATTTTGGCGTGGTGCTAAGACTTGTTTGGATGAAGGAATTGAAAATGCTGGATTTCTTCGAACTCAAATCGAAATTATCGATCATCTTTTTGCAGAAAATGAAGTGAGCGAAATTTGGATTACTTTCCCAGATCCACAAATCAAATACAGAAGAACAAAACATCGTTTAACAGATCCTGAATTTTTGAGACGTTACAATACCATCTTAAAACCTGAAGGAACAGTTAATTTAAAAACGGACTCTGAATTTTTACACGGATATACACATGGTGTTATTCACATCGAAGGACACGAAGTTATTCGTTCTACACACGATGTTTATCACCCAGATCATTCAGATATTCCAGAAATTGTAACAGCTGTACAAACATATTATGAATCGAAATTTTTGGAAGAAGGTAAAAAGATTACCTATATAAAATTTCAATTAAAATATTAATAAAAAAATCCATCGAAAGATGGATTTTTTTGTTTTGATAAATACGATAAATCATTATTAATCATATATTTGTTTTACACTAATATGATTTTTTATGAAAACTAAACTTTTACTACTTACCACATTTTTATTGAATGGGCTTTATTCTTTTGCGCAAACCAGAGAAAACTTCATTTTTGCGACAATGGAGACTGAGAATGCCGCTTTTTTACAAAAAAATCATGCGGATTCTATTGAAATAATTTCTTCAAAAAATAATTTTTCTGCTATTTATTTTCATCCAGAAATTGCTGAAAGTTTACATGGAAAATTTGCGCATGGACATGGTTATATTTTTAGAAATTCGAAAGAAGATGCACTAGAATCACTTCAAGAAAAGCCATCTCAGAAAAAAGCACCTTTCAATTATACAATATCAGAACAAGCTTTTATAACTACGGCATTGAATGATGTTGATGTCAAAAAAATTGAGAAAACAATTTTGATGTTAGAAGATTTCAAAACGCGTTATCATACACGACAAGAAGCAAATAATGCGGTTCTTAAATTGAAAGAAGTTTGGGTGAAAATGATTGCTGATGCAGGACGAACTGACGTATTTGTAAGAATCGTTGATCATGTGAATACGCCAATGAAGTCGTTGATTTTGACTTTTAATGGAATTGAAAAGAAAGATGAATTTGTGATTATTGGAGGTCATGCCGATTCGACTGTTGGTTGGAATGCAAATCAAACTTTTGCACCAGGAGCAGATGATAATGCATCTGGAATTGCAACAATCACCGAAGTTTTGCGTGTGTTGTTAAAAAATAATTTCAAACCGCAACGAACTACCGAAATTATGGCTTACGCAGCAGAAGAAATAGGTTTAGTAGGATCGAAAGAAATTGCGCAGAAATACGCTTCGGAGAATAAAAATGTAATAGGTTATGTACAATTTGATATGACGAATTACAAAGGTTCTACGAAAGATGTTATTTTGATGACGGATGCTTATTGTGATGCAAATCTCAATTCGTTTTTGATGCAATTGATGGACGAATACAACAAAACTGGTTTACATCAATTCACGTATGATACTTCACAATGTGGATACGGATGTTCAGATCATTTTAGTTGGTCGGATAATGGTTTTGCGGCAACTTTACCTTTCGAGGCTAAAATGCAAGATAGCAATCCATACATTCATTCTGTAAATGATACATATGCAACTCTTGGGAAAACCTCTACGCATGCTACGAAGTTTACAAAATTAGGAATCGAATATGTGGTTGAAGCTGCTAAAACATCAACTTTAGGGACAAATGATGTTGATAGAAATTCATCTAAAATTTATATTTCAAACAAAACATTGAATTATCAATTAAATTTTGAGTCTCAAATTTCGATTAAAATTATTGATGCAACAGGACGAATGATTAAAACGATAAATACTGAAAATTCTAATGGAAGTGTAAATCTTTCTAACTTATCAGCAGGATTTTATGTCGCAACAATTCAAGATGATAATGGAAATAGTGTTTCGCATAAATTTATATTGAAGTAGATTTCTTACCAAATAAAAAACAAAAAGCAAGCTGAAATAGCTTGCTTTTATATTTTTGAAATTTATCTAAATCTTAGTCATTCAAACTTTGTAGGTAAGAAACCCAACCTAACGTTTGGTATTCTTTTGCCGCAGTTTTTACATCAGCAGCTTTGTAAATTCCACGACCAACAATCATAAAGTCTGTGTGGTAATTTTTGAAAACTAATTCTGGCGTATTATACTGTTGTCCTTTGCTATCTCCAGTCGAAGAAATATTAACACCAGGCGTAAACAATAACAAGTTATCAGGAATTTGGCGTTGTGCAACAGCTCCTAAAACATTTCCAGATTGTTCCGAAACATTAATTGCTTTTGTAAAGTAATAATCATCAGTCAATGTTCCTTTCGAAGACATTTCAACAATTGTGATAACTCCGGTATTTTCGAAAACTTTTAATGATTCTAAACCTCCAATTGGATGAACAGTTACTAAATCTGCCCAATCAGAAATTTTGTAAATCGATTTCTTAAATTGTAATTCTTGCGTATTTCCAATATCTCCAAACTTGCGATCTTCGAATAATAAGAATTCTTTTTCACGTGCGATTTTTTTCAACTCAACAATTAAGTTATCCGAAAAATCTTGAATAATATCTGAATGTAATTTTAACGCAACAATATGATCACCAACCTTTTTAGCGAAATCTGTAATTTCTTCAGAAGTAATTAAATCTGCAGAAGCAATTAAGTTAGATTGTTTTTTCAATGCTAATTCAACCAAACGTTTTCCAACTGGATGTACAATTTTTTTGTTTTCCAATGCAATACGTTGTTTTGCAGGAACCGCTTCTGGAGGTAGAGCTAAAAAGTCTTTGATTTTTTTCGCTTCATCATCACTTAAACGGTGATATTTATGTAAAATATCGATTACCTCGTGAATTGTAAATAACGTTTTCACATTGTAACCTTGTTCTTTCAATTTTTCAGATCCACCTTGCGCACGATCTAAAACAACCACCAAATCTTTTACACGTAAACCTTCGCGCTCAACTTGATCAATTGTTTCTAATAAAGATTGTCCAGAAGTAATTACATCTTCGACCAAAAGACAAGATTGTCCTTCCGTAAAAACACCTTCTACCATACGTTTAGTACCGTAACCTTTGTTTTCTTTACGTTTGATAATCAAAGGAATATTCGATGTTAAACTCATTGTAGTCGCCATTGGCAAAGCTGCATAAGGCACACCACAAATCAAGTCGTATTCTACATCTTCAACTAAATCTAATAAGTTATTTGCTAAAGTTTTTAGTAATTGTGGACTCGAAGCTAAAGGTCTTAAATCGACATAGAAAGGAGATTCTATACCACTTTTTAAAGTAAAATTTCCAAATTTTATAATTCCCAGCTCGTAAGCTTTCAATAAAAAATCTTCTCTTGGTTGCATCTGTGTAATGTTTGAGCAAAGTTAATAGGTTTTTGAGTCATTTATGGCATTTTAAGGGAAATTAATTTTTAGATGTATAAAAATTGAATATTTATACTAATTTGATTTATAATTTGTTCTAAAAGTGAAATATTATGTATTTAAAATAAATGAAAATTTTTAATTAATGTTATTTTTTATTGAATCAATAGTGCATCTTATGTTTTCTAAATCTTCTTCGCTATTAAATGTAAAATTATCACCAAAAGGATCAATAGCTCTTGATATAAAAAAGAACTTTTTGTTATTTATTTTGATATAATTTAAATATGGAAGTACAAATTGATTAATTTCTTGAACTTCATTAAGATTAAATGTTTTTTTTGAAAATACCTTTTTAATTGTAAGTTGGTTAATGTTATTATCTAACACTATTTCATTAATCTGATAATTAATCCGAATAAAAACACATAAAATTAGTATAAATGAAATACAAAAAATCAAGACATCATATTTATTTTTTGCAATTATTTCGTCTAAATAAGTGAAAATAATTACTGAAGTAAATAGAATTAATATGTTTAAAACAATTATAATAAGCACATTATAAAAACTATTATATTTTCTACTAATATATTCTTTCATTTATAAGAATTAAATATTTACGTAAAAATATAATTTTTATGTAATTCAGAAAAGAAGTTTTCGTTCTACATTTTATAATAAAACTTCATAAAATAACTTTACTTTTGAAATCTATACAAAACACAAATGAAAAAATATATAGTTGCCAGCATTGCTTTTGTAAGTATGTTGGTTTCGGCACAAGAAACGCCTTTCAAATTTACAGAATTAGTTAACAACACTGCGCTTCCAATTATTTCGCAAGGAAAAACGGGAACTTGTTGGTCATTTTCTACAACTTCTTTTTTAGAATCAGAAGTAAAACGATTGACAGGAAAAGATGTCGATTTGTCGGAAATGTACAATGTACGATATACTTATCCAGAAAAAGCATACAATTATGTTTACCGTCAAGGAAAAGCACAGTTTAGTCAAGGAGGTTTGTCGCATGATGTTTTAAATTCGGTTCGTAAAAATGGATTAGTTCCAAACGAAGTTTATGCAGGTTTTGCGAATGGAACAGATGTGAAGCATAACCACGAAATGTTGGTAAAGGATTTGAAAGTTGGATTAGATTCGATTGTAAAAAATCCTAAAAAATATTTAACAGCAGATTGGAAATCAAAATTTGATCAAAAATTGAATGATAAATTAGGTGTTCCTCCGACAAAATTCAAATTCGAAGGAAAAGAATATACGCCACAAGAATTTGCAAAATTTTTGAAAATTAATCCAGATGATTATGTCACATTAACATCTTTTCAGCAAGCGCCATATTATTCACAATTTATTTTACAAGTGCCAGATAATTTTTCAAATGGTTCATATTATAATTTACCGTTAGATGAATACATGAAAGTCTTGGACGAAGCGTTATATAAAGGATATACAGCAGCTTTTGATACAGATGTTTCTGAAAAAACATTTTCTAAAAAGTATGGAATGGCAATTTGGCCTTCAGAAGGTTTAGAATCAGATTATTTTGTTCAGATTTTACCTGAAAAATGGGTGACGGCTGATGAGCGTCAAAAAGGTTTTGAAGATTATTCGACAGAAGATGATCATTTAATGCATATTACGGGAATTTTGAAAGATCAATTGGGAAATCAATATTATGATGTCAAAAATTCTTGGGGAACAACAGATTTAGGAAATAATGGACATATTTATATGTCGAAACCATTTTTCAGAATGAAATCAATTGCTTTTACAGTGCACAAAGATGCGTTGTCAAAAGAAGTGAAAAAGCAATTAGGTATAAAATAAAACCACTCACAAATGAATACATTAGAACAAGCGATTGAAAAGTTAGATTATAAAGGTTATTTGGATGTAGAAATCCCAAAAGGAACCGATTTGATTGCGGAAATCAATAAATTACGCAAAGAGAAAAATGCGGTGATTTTAGCGCATTATTATCAATCTGGAGAAATTCAGGATTTAGCAGATTATTTAGGCGATTCGTTACAATTGGCGCGTGCAGCTGCAAAAACTGAAGCTGATATGATTGTTTTTTGTGGTGTTCATTTTATGGCGGAAGCCGCAAAGATTCTGAATCCGTCTAAAAAAGTTGTTTTACCCGATACAAAAGCAGGTTGTTCTTTGGCAGATTCTTGTTCGGCAGAAGGTTTGCGTGGTTTGCGTGAGCAACATCCAAATGCAATTGTGGTAAGTTATATCAATTGTGATGCGGGTGTTAAAGCAGAATCAGATATTATTGTCACTTCTTCGAATGCGGAAGCGATTATTAATTCGTTGCCAGAAGATCAAGAAATTATTTTTGCACCAGATCGTAATTTAGGTCGATACTTAAATCAAGTTTGTAATCGCAAAATGATTTTGTGGGACGGCGCTTGTATCGTACACGAAGCGTTTTCATTGGAAAGAATAGCGCAGCAAATGGCTGATCATCCAAATGCAAAATTAATTGCGCATCCAGAAGCGCAAGAAGATCTATTGAAGTTTGCACATTTTATTGGTTCTACTTCTCGTTTGTTAGATTATGTGGTAGAAAATGATGCGCAAGAATTTATTGTTGCAACGGAAGAAGGAATTTTACACGAAATGCAAAAACTTGCTCCGAATAAAACATTAATTCCAGCTTTGGTTCAAGATGAATCGTGTAATTGTTCTGAATGTTTTTACATGAAACTTTCTACTTTAGAAAAGTTGTACTTATGTATGAAATATGAATTGCCAGAAATACAAATCGAAGAAGATTTACGTGTAAAAGCGTTGGCTTCGATTAATCGTATGTTAGAATTATCTGAAAAAATAAAATAATGGCGATTCAAGATGTTTTAGTAATTGGTTCTGGAATTGCCGGACTTTCTTATGCGCTGAAAATTGCGATTCGTTATCCCGATGCAAAAATTACAATTGTAACAAAAGCAAACGAAGACGAAACAAATACAAAATATGCACAAGGTGGAGTTGCTGTGGTAAGTGATTTCGAAAAGGATAGTTTTGAAAAACATATCGAAGATACACTTCGTGCAGGAGATGGTTTGTGTAAGTTAGAAGCGGTTGAGGTTGTCGTAAAAGAAGCGCCAGAACGCATCAATGAAATTATTGATTGGGGTGTTCGTTTCGATAAAAATCATGAGGGGATTTATGATTTAGGTCGAGAAGGAGGTCATACCGAAAACCGAATCGTTCATCACAAAGATATTACGGGTTGGGAAATTGAACGTGCAATGCTCGAAGCAATAAAATCTTACCCAAATATCAAAATGCTAACACATCATTTCGTAGTTGATTTAATTACAGAACATCATCTTCGTCAAGATAATACAGATAAAATAACATGTTTTGGTGCATATATTTTAGATTTGAATACCGATAAAGTTGAGCAACATTTAGCCAAAGTAACTTTGTTAGCAACTGGCGGAGTTGGTCATGTTTATAAAAATACAACGAATCCTATTATTGCAACTGGTGACGGAATTGGGTTGGCTCGACGTGCGAAAGCAACCGTTTCGGGAATGCAATTTATTCAGTTTCATCCAACAGCTTTTTACAGTGAGTTTGATGGGCAATTGTTTCTGATTTCGGAAGCAGTTCGTGGTTTTGGAGCAAAATTGCGTACAAAAGATGGCGAATTGTTTATGCATAAATATGATGAACGTGAAGAATTGGCTTCGCGTGATATTGTGGCGCGTGCGATTGACAACGAAATGAAATTGCGTGGAGATGATTATGTTTATATTGATTGTCGACATTTAGAGAAAGAAAAATTCTTGGAGCATTTCCCGAATATTTACGAAAAATGTAAATCCGAAGGTTACGATATGTTTACCGAATTGGTTCCGGTTGTTCCAGCTTCGCATTATTTGTGCGGTGGAATAGACGTCGATTTAGAAGGAAAAACATCTATCGAGAATTTGTTTGCGGTTGGCGAATGTTCTAATACGGGTTTACATGGTGCAAATCGTTTGGCTTCGAATTCGTTGTTAGAAGCGATGGTTTTTGGTCATCGTGCAGCGTTAAAAACGGTCGATTTATTAAATGATAATCAATTTTCGATTTATAATTTTGAGTTTCCAGAATGGAACGAAGAAGGCATGAAAGTGCAAGAAGAATTAGTATTGATTTCTTATTTACGCAAACAATTACAAGCGATGATGAGCGAATTGGTCGGAATTGTACGAAGCGATAATCGTTTGCAAATTGCACAAAATCGTATCAATGAAATTGAGATAATGGTCAACGAAATTTATTATTTTACGATTGTTTCACCTAAAATTTTAGAACTTCGAAATTTGGTTGATGTCGCACATTTAATCATTGAGCAAAGTATCAATCAAAAAGAAAATCGAGGAACTTTTTACAACAAAGATTTTAATTAATGAAGAAGTTATATCTGTTCGTTACATGTTTTGCAATGAGTTTTTCTTTTGCTCAAAATTCGAAAGAAAAACAAAACGTAAGTTTGACTTCTGGTAAAGAAGCCAAGAAAGCGGTTGTGTATTTTGGTTGTGAAAATTTAAAAGAAAATAGCGAGCTACAAGCATGTATGAACAAAAATTTGAATCAAGATATTCAAACTCAAATTTCATTCTTTTCTAATATTGCTGATTATCTTCATATCGAAACTGCTCAATCTAAATTAGGTTTTAAAATTAATGAAGATGGTAATTTTGGAGATGTCTCGACTGATGGTTCGAATCCAATTTTTAATAGTGTAGCATTGTCTAGTTTAGTTTTGTTGAATAATAAAATGGAGCGAGCTAATCTAAAAATAACTCCTGCAAAAGGAGTTGATGGAAAAGCAGTTGCAATGAAATATACAATGCCTTTACGTTACGAATCGGCAGAAAAAAATAATGATTTTGAGAAGTTCCCTTCGGAAAATCGTGTATTGTTTACTTTAAAAACTGATGAAGAAACGATTGAAGTAAGAATTGATAAAGAATTTAATTTAACAACTTTTGGTAATAACGGAAGTCGGGAATATTATTTAGGAAAGTTTTCTAATCTTTTCGAAATGGCTTCTATCGATCCTTATGCAACCGCTTTTGATGCGGCTTTCAAATCTGGAGCAATAGATATTACAAAAGGTAAAATTGATGACAAAGAATATAAACTTCAGATCAAAAATTTCTTCGAAAATGATCCTTCAGTACAAGTGTTGATTACGGTTGTGCGCGAAGAAAATGGTACTTGGGCCGAGTATTACGAATACAAAACCAAGAAAGAATTTAATCAATCAAAATTTGCATCCTTAACATATAGATAATGAATTTTCCTCCATATATCACACAAGAAAAATTACAACTTTTTATTCGTCAAGCTTTTTTAGAAGACGTTGGCGATGGCGACCATTCAACGTTAGCGTCGGTTCCGTATGATGCAATTCAAGAAGCGGAACTGAAAGTGAAAGATAACGGAATAATTGCTGGAATTGAATTAGCGAAAATTATTTTTGATACGTTTGATCCATCTTTAAAAATAGAACAATATATAAATGATGGCGATAAAGTACAATTTGGAGATGTTGCTTTCAAAGTAAAAGGATCTTCACAATCAATTTTAACTTGCGAACGATTAGCGTTGAATTGTATGCAGAGAATGTCTGGAATTGCAACTTATGCGCACGAAATGATGGAATTGGTAAGCGGTACAAATGCCAAAATTTTGGATACACGAAAAACAACACCTAATTTCCGAATGATCGAAAAATGGGCAGTTAAAATTGGAGGAGCAGAGAATCATCGTTTTGGTTTATACGATATGGTGATGTTAAAAGATAATCATGTCGATTTTTGTGGAAATATTACAAAAGCGGTTGCGCAAACCAAAGATTATTTGTCAAAACATCATTTACATTTAAAAATAGAAGTGGAAACGCGTAATATGGATGAGGTAAAAGAAGCTTTGGATGCAAATGTAGATTTTATTATGTTGGATAATTTTGATCTTGAAACGATGAAAGAAGCGGTTCAATATATAAATGGGCGAATAAAAACGGAAGCTTCGGGCGGAATTACAAAAGAATCTGTTCGAGCAATTGCCGAAACGGGTGTTGATTTTATTTCTTCTGGTGCGATTATTCATTCCGCTCCCAACTTTGACTTGAGTTTAAAAGCTGTTAAGGCTTGATTTCTTTAACATTTTAATTTTTTTGTTGTAGTAAGAATACTAAATAATAGATTTTAACGTTAGCTATATTGTATTTGAATAATTTATTTTGAAAATTTATTAGTATCAGCTTATAAATAAAAAAGTTATTGGATAATATTTTATTAATACTGATTCTAAATAGTGAAATTTTAATTACTTTTCTCTTTTTAAAATGAAAAATAACAATCTAAAACAAGAAAAAAATGTTAATTTTTAATGTTTTTATTATGTTAAATTTTGATTAAATGTTTAAAAATATTTAAAAATCTTCAATTTTTTTTCATGTAATTTAGTTTATTGTTTGTTTTTAAGGGGGGATTTTATTGATATGATAATTAATATTTAAGTTATTCAAGAAAAGTTTAAAAATTTACCATAATTTAACAATAATCTCATTTAAAGTGTAGAACTTTGCGAAAGTAAACTTTTAAACTATTTCAAAAGATGAGGTTAAACTCAACTAAGCTTTTACTTGTAGGAGCTTTTGCCTTAATGGCATCATTATCTTTCGCCCAAGTTGTTGAACCAACAGATTCTACAAAGGTTGAACAGGACGAAAACGTATCTTTAGGAGAAACATTAATCATTGGTAAAGGAGTTATTGATGTTGCGGAAAATCGTAAAACACCAGTTGCTAATACAATTATCACAAGAGAAGAAATTCAAGATAAAGCAGTTGGTAATGTTGAATTTCCTGAAATCATGAAAAATTCTCCGTCTGTTTATGTGGCTGACCAAGCTTCTGGATTTGGAGATGCTAAAATGTTTTTACGTGGTTTCGATCAGTCAAATACAGCTTACTTATTAAACGGACAGCCAATAAATGGTATGGAAGATGGTAATGTATATTGGTCAAACTGGTCTTCTATGACTGATGTTGCAAACGTTATTGACGTTCAACGTGGTTTGGGTTCTTCTAAATTAGCTATTTCTTCAGTAGGTGGAACAGTTAATATTGTAACAAAAGCAACCGAATTAAGACAAGGAGGATTTGTTCGTTATGTAGCTGGAAATGACTCTTACCAAAAAGCGACTGTAGGGTATAATACAGGAATGAAAGGTAAATGGGGAGCTTCTATTTTATTAGATTATTGGACTGCTCATCGTAAATATGCACGTGGAACAGGAGGAGAAGGACAATCATATTTTGTGTCTGTTGGGTACAAACCAAATGATCGTCACCAATTCAACTGGATGTTATTTGGAGCACCACAAGAGCATGATCAAAATTACTCTAAGCCTTTAACGACAACTTATAATAAAAATGGATCTGTAAACACTCCAGGTTATGATATGACTGGTCGTAAAGGTAATTCTAACTATGGTTTTTACAATGGAGAACCATTATCGTTAAGAACAAATTATTACCACAAACCAGTAACAAATTTAAACTGGGATTGGACAATTAATGAAAATGCATCTTTATCTACAGTTTTATATGCGTCTATGGGACGTGGTGGAGGAACAGGTAATTTAGGTAGAGGATTATTTAGTTTATCTCAAGATGGCTATAATGTATTTACTCAAGACGGGGCTATTAACTGGAATGAGGTTGAAAGATATAATAAAACTATTGCTGGAGGTATTGGTTCAGGAACATCTTCATCATCTTCTAAAGGGATGGTTTTGAGAGCTTCTGTTAATAATCATTTATGGTACGGAGGAGTAACAAACTTCAACTATGATACAAAAACAGGTTGGGCTTTTAACGTAGGAGCAGATGTGCGTTTCTATGAAGGTGATCACTTCCAGCAGGTTGTAAATTATTTAGGATTGAATGGTCGTCAAGAAAATAACAAAAATAGATCAAACAATTTAATAACTAATACATATAAAGCGAAACCATGGGCTTCTTTATTTAATTCAGCTGATAAAGAAGATCGTGTAAATTACGATAACTCGGAAAAAATTAACTATCAAGGTGGTTTTGGACAAGTAGAGTATTCTAATGACATCTTCTCTGCTTTTGTTCAAGGAGCTATTTCTAATCAGTCTTACCAAAAATTTGACCGTTGGAATTATAACGCTGACCACAAAGATGTTGTTAGTGGAGTTGTTTCTTATAAAAATGGAGAGGCAAAATCTAAAGTTCGCAATAAAACTGGATGGAACATTAAAGGAGGTATAGCATTGAATATTACTCAAGAAAACAAAATTTTTGTTAACGCTGGTAAATATTCTCGTCAAGCATTCTTAGATAATGTTTTTATGCAAAATACAGTTAGTTTCATCGATCCAGCAATTGATAACGAAGAGATCTTAGGTTTAGAGGCTGGATATAAATATATGACTCGAAACTTAAATGTTAATATTAATGCTTATTATACTAAGTGGGAAAATCGTGCAGATTCTTATACAGCAAATGGATACTATGTTGGTGAGGATTTTGTTCAACAAGATGTACGTTTCTTATTAACAGGAATTACTCAATTACATAAAGGTATAGAAATAGATTTTAATACAAAAGTTAATAGAGATTGGACTATTAGAGGATATGCTTCATATGGAGATTGGAAATATGATGGTAATGCTAATTATAGAATCCAAGATCAAAATAGTAGCTCAATTGTTATTGACAATAAACCTGTTAATTTAGATGGTGTAAAAGTTGGTAATGCTGCACAATTTACATTTGGTATGGGTACGAAAGTAAATGTAGCTAAAGGATTATCTTTTGATACTGATTTCAACTATTTCGCGAGACTATATGAAAATGTAAATGTAGTTGATATTGTAAAATCAGAACTTAAAGGCAATGATTATTTAAATGTTCCTTTAAGACCATATGCAATTGTTGATTTAGGTGCAACCTATGAATTTAAATTTGGTTCTCAAAAAATTAGATTCAGAGGTAACATTAAAAACTTATTCAATGATCAATACTTATCTCGTAAAGATGGTTATGGTTACTTCTGGGGATTAGGTAGAACTTGGAATGCAGGTGTTACATATAATTTCTAAGATAAATTTTATAAATAATAAAAAGACGAACTTTTATAGTTCGTCTTTTTTTTGTGTTTACCTTTGATGAAAATTTGTAAAATGATTCAGCCTGATTTTTTAAAAGAAGGGGATAAAATAGCAATAGTAGCTCCTGCAAAGCGAATGCTCAAAGGAGAATTAGAAGAAACAATTGAGCTCATAAAATCTTGGAAATTAGTTCCAGTTTTAGGGAAAAATATTTATGCCGAATATGATTTTGGTTATCGATATGCAGGCACAGATGAAATGAGAACAGAAGATTTTCAGTGGGCATTAGATGACCATGAGATAAAAGCGATTTGGTGTGCTAGAGGAGGTTATGGTTCTGTGAAAATTATTGATGAACTTGATTTAACGAAGTTTACTAAAAATCCAAAATGGATCATTGGTTATTCTGATATCACTGTTTTTCACAATCATTTTAATCGATTAGGATATCAAACTTTACACGCGGTTACAGCAAAAAAATTAGCAAATACCGAATATCATCCAACATCCTATCAAAGTATTTATGAAGTACTATTTGGACATGAAATTAATTACGAAATTCAATCACATGCTTACAATAATTTAGGCGAAGCAAATGGAGAATTAATAGGAGGAAATCTTTCGATTGTTTATTCACTTTTAGGGAGCGAATCTGCGATTACAAATCCTACGGATAAGATTTTATTTTTAGAAGATTGGTTTGAGAGTTGGTATGCTGTTGATCGAATGTTGATGAATCTTAAACGAAACGGAATTCTTACTCATGTAAACGCAATTATTTTAGGGAACTTTACGCACATGGATACGGAAGAAGAAAATGCTGAAAACTACAATCATCCATTCGATCCAAAAACGTATGAAGTCATTCATAGTTTTACAAAAAAAATAAATATTCCAATCGCTTTCGGATTTCCTGCAGGACATACAGGACACAATGTTGCGCTAAAAATGGGTGCAAAAGTTCAGTTAAATGTTACTTCAAATAATGTAACTTTGCATCATTATACAAACATATATGAAACAAGATAATTTAACAGTCATTTCTCACCCGTTGGTAAAAGCAAAAATTACGCAAATGCGTGATAAAAACACAACAACGAAAGAATTTGGTGAATTAGTAGACGAAATTTCAGGTTTGATGTGTTACGAAATTACACGTAACATCGAGCTTGAAGAAGTAGAAGTTGAAACGCCAATTACCAAAACAATCGGTTACAAATTAAAAGGAAATGATATGGTTATCGTTCCAATTTTACGTGCAGGATTGGGAATGGTAAAAGGAATTCATCAATTAATTCCTACCGCTAAAGTTGGTCATATTGGGCTTTACCGCGATCATGATACATTACAACCAGTTGAATACTTGTGTAAACTCCCAACAGATTTAGATTCTCGCGATGTGATTTTGGTTGATCCAATGTTAGCAACAGGAGGTTCTGCAATCAAAGCAATCGAAATTCTAAAAGAGAAAGGAGCGAAATCTGTTCGTTTGGCTTGTTTAGTTGGTTGTCCAGAAGGAGTGGAGGCAGTACAAAATGTTTATCCAGAAGTTCCAATTTTCTTGGCTGCTTTGGATGAAAAATTGAATGAAAATGGATACATCGTTCCAGGTTTAGGTGATGCTGGAGATCGTTTGTACGGAACAAAATAATTTTTTTGAATGAGTATTAGTTACGATTTCGGAAAAGAAGCAGAAGATTTTGCCGTTAATTATTTAATCCAAAATGGATACAAAATATTGGCTCGAAATTATTTTTACAGAAAAGCCGAAATCGATATTATTGCTCAATTTGAAAATGAGATTGTTATTATAGAGGTTAAGAGTCGTACTTCAAATTATGTTGCGGAGCCAGAAAGTTCTATTAACACAAAGAAGAAGAAATTGTTAATTCTTGCCGCAGATGATTTTATTCAGAAAAATAATTTTATTTCTGAGGTAAGATTTGATATTTTAGCACTTTTAAAAAAACAACAATCTTGGAGCGTAAATCATATCAAAAATGCATTTAATGCTTCGGAAATTTAATCAACTTTTATGGAAGTATTTATGAGTCTTTTTGACTTTATTATGCATATCGACCAACATTTAGCAGAGTTTGCAAATGAATATGGTTTGTGGTTGTATGCAATTTTATTTTTAATCATTTTCGTGGAAACAGGTGTAGTTGTGATGCCTTTTTTACCTGGAGATTCATTGTTGTTTGCGGCAGGGATGTTAGCTGCACAAGAAACAAATGATATGAATGTGTGGATTATGATTGCAATTCTTTTGGTGGCCGCGATACTCGGTGATACATTGAATTATACCATCGGAAAGAAAGTTGGTTACAAAGCAACTAAAGTTAAGATTTTTGGTAAAAATTTCATCCAAGAAGAACATATCAATAAAACGCACGAATTCTACGAAAAATACGGTTCAAAAACCATTGTAATTGCACGTTTTGTACCAATTGTAAGAACTTTAGCGCCTTTCGTTGCAGGAATTGGGAGAATGGGATACTCTATTTTCATTACATATAATGTGATTGGAGCCGTGTTATGGGTTGTTGGTTTAACACTTATTGGATACTTTTTAGGAAATATAGAATGGGTTCAAAATAATTTTTCTAAAGTAATTTTAGGAATAACAATCGCTTCTGTACTTCCAATTTTAGTGGAAATTATCAAAGAAAAGTTCGGCAAAAAAAAGGTAGCTGAACAAGAATAACTATAAAAACTTAACTCGACTTCGGTCGAGTTTTTTTATACCTTTAAATCATGGAAATTTTAGATTATATTCTACATATCGATAAATATTTAGAAACCATTTTGAATGATTATCAACATTGGTTTTACTTGATTTTATTTCTCTTAATCTTTATCGAAACAGGTTTGGTTGTCATGCCTTTTTTACCTGGCGATTCGCTTTTATTTGCAGCAGGGATGTTAGCTGCGGCTTTTCCAGCTCAACTCAATATTTATATTGTATTAGGTTTACTTTGGATCGCGGCAATTGCAGGCGACACAGTCAATTATACGATTGGGAAAACCTTAGGAACGAAATTAGTTACAACTAAAATTTTCGGTAAACGAATTATTAAAGATTCTGCGATACTAAAGACCGAAGATTTCTTTACAAAATATGGTTCAAAAACCATTGTAATTGCACGTTTTGTTCCGATTGTAAGAACGCTTGCACCTTTCGTTGCAGGGATTTCTAAAATGCATTATGGCACATTTATCAAATATAATTTTATCGGAGGAACAATTTGGGTTTTCGGGATTACATTGGCTGGCTATTTCCTTGGAACAATTCCATTTATCAAAAACAATTTCGAAATTGTCGTAATGGCAATTATTGTGTTTTCTTTGGTTCCAATTATTGTAGAATTCGTCAAAGAGAAAATAAAAAAATAAAAAATGAGTACAGAAAATTCGATTTTCATCATCTTACTTTTGTGGATAATCTTTTTACCAATTATTTTATTTATCATTGAGTCTCAAAAAGAATATAAACACGAAAATGATGAAGTTATTCGCGTCAAAATTGGTTTTTTAAGCTATATTTCAGTTTTTAATATGATTCTTTTTGCAATTCTTAGTCTTACTTTTTTATTTATAGCTTATCAATTATTGTTTGTAACAGATTTCATCTTACCTAACATAATTATTGGAATTATTTTTTTGATACTATTCTTTGTTTTTACCATTCCAGTTGCCAATACTTACAATCATCTCTTACAGGAATCTAAGCGCGAAATTTATTTTTTCAGGAATAAAAAGGTTTTGTTAGTTGTAGAAAAAGAATCAGAAATTACTATTGATTTAGAAGATGAAATGATTGAAATCAATCACGAAGTTTCAAATAAAAGTTCTAAATATCAAACAGGTCATGGTAAATATAATTTTATTCAGAATGAAAACGTCGTTTCAATTTCAGATTTAATCAATTTTCCACAAGATTTTCTTGATCGAAATAATATTGTACAAGTTAAAGTTTCGAAACTTTTTATTTGGATTTAGATATCATTCAAATAATTCCTATCTTCTATTTTTAAAAATATCAATCAATGAAAAACCTATTAATTATTTGCTCTATCCTTTTTTCTTTTGTTGTAAATGCACAACAAAGCTATCCCGTTCCTCCAAAATCAGAAAATAGACTATTCTATATTCAGCACAACGACAATAAAAATACGTTTGTTTACGATGCACTTTTTTCGAGCAAAGGGATTTTAGATGATGATAATCCAGTTGATATTTATCGCATTCTTTATGCTGAAGATGGTTCGAAAAAGCCCTTGACTTCTATACAAAAGAAATTGGCATATGGTTTAGATATTAAGAAAATTGAAAGGAATGTTTTTCAGTTGACATTAGTATCTTATCCAACTCAAAAATTAACGCTTAAGCTTGATTCTCAAAAAAATCCAATTGTTCAAACAACTGTTAATAACAAGTTGATAACATTGAATCGTGTTTTCTTAAAACAGAAGAAAGGAACGGCTGGAATCTCCGTAAAGCTTGATTATATTTTATTTTACGGAAAAGATAAAAACGGAAAATCTGTAGAAGAGAAAATTGTTCTCTAAAAAAATCTTCCTAAATTAGAATTTGTAAGACGCAATTTAATAGCATATGATCGAAGTAAGGGAGGTGAACACGCCAAGTGAAATGAAGAAATTTGTCGATTTACCTTTTGAAGTGTATAAAGATAATCCGTATTGGGTGCCTTCTTTAAAGAAAGATGAACTCGCAAGTTTTGATAAAAACAATCCTATTTTTAAAACAGTAGAAGCAAAATACTTTTTGGCTTACAAAGGCGAAGAAGTGGTTGGACGAATTGTTTCGATTATTAATTGGACCGAAGTAAAAGAACTTGGAAAGACTAAAATTCGGTTTGGTTGGTTAGTTTTTAAAGATGATATTAACATTCTGAAAGCTTTATTAACAACTGTTGAAAACATTGCTAAAAAAAATAAACTGAGTTATATAGAAGGTCCGATGGGATTTTCGAATATGGATAAAGCGGGGTTATTAACAGAAGGATTTGATAAAGTTGCAACTTTAATCGGTTTGTATAATTACGAATATTATCAAACATATTTGCAAGAATTAGGTTATCAACCAAAAGCCGAATGGTTAGAATATTCTATTGATATTGCTAATTTGGGTAAGGTAAAACAAATGGATAAATTGTGCGAAATGCTCAAAAAACGTTACGAAATTGATACGTATAAATTTGAAACAATTGACGAAATGTTACCTTATGTTGATGAGATGTTCGATTTGTTGAATGTGACGTATGCAGAATTGCAAAGTTTTGTTCCGATAGAAAAATTTCAGGTTGAACATTACAAAAAGAAATATCTAAAATTTATTCATCCTGATTTTATTTCGTGTGTAAAAGATAAAAACAACAAAATGATTGCTTTTGCGATTACAATGCCTTCATTTTCGAAAGCATTTCAGAAAACGAAAGGAAAATTGTTTCCATTTGGTTGGTGGCATTTGATGCAAGCGCAAAAAAAGAACGATCATGTCGAATTTTATTTGATAGGAATTGATCCTCATTATCAAAATAAAGGTGTAAATGCCTTGATTTTTAAAGAACTTTATGATCGATTTATAGCAAGAGGGATTAAAACTTTAGAAACGAACCCTTTGCTTGAGGAAAATACAAAAGTGCAACAATTATGGAAAAACTTTGATCCTGTTGTTCACAAGCGACGAAAAACATTTTATAAAAATATAGAAGCATAAAAAAAGGTTAGGATTTTGTCCTAACCTTTTTAATTGAAATAATAATTAATCTTGATTGTCTTCTTTCCAATCTTTGATTGTACTTTCAATTTCTTCTCTAGATTTTCCTGTTTTTTCCTGAATTTTACCTACAACTTCATCGTATTTTCCTTCAGCATAAACTTTGTCATCATCAAACCAATCACCATATTTTTGTTTTACAGCACCTTTGATTCGATTCCATTTTCCTTCTAATTCTAATTTGTCCATAATTTTTTGTTTTATAAGTTGTAAATAGATTTATACTATATGTTGAACAAATATTAAACCATAGATTTCGAAAGACTTATAAAAAAATGTTAAATAAAATATAGGAATATTGGTTTAGAATACTGCGAAGTAAATCAAAATAATGATGATAATAACAACCACTATAAATTCAAAAATGGGGATAGTTCTCCCTCCAGATTTCAAATTTCTTTTTCTTTTCGAATACATACCAAACCAACTTATAACCAAATAATGACCTAAATTTATGAAAAATATTATAAATCGTTAGAAAACAATAAATCATAAAAAAAGACTTTGAAAAATATTTTCAAAGTCTTTTTTGTTGTACGGGCGGGGAGACTCGAACTCCCACACCTTGCGGCACTAGATCCTAAGTCTAGCGTGTCTACCAATTCCACCACGCCCGCTAAAATCTCACCGATTTGGATTGCAAATATACACAAGTTTTCTTTCTAACAAAATTTCGAAATAAAATTTTTTTAATCTTTTTTTACATTCTAAATTTGTACAAAGCTTTTACAAAAATGGAAATTACAGGAAGAATTAAAAAAATATTTGAAACTCAAAATATTACTGCAAGTTTCAAGAAAAGAGAATTCGTTGTTACAACGCAAGAACAATATCCACAAGATATTTTAATTGAGCTTACACAAGATAAGACAGATGTGTTGAATGCTTACAAACCTGGTGATGAAGTGAAAGTTTCTATCAACATTCGTGGTCGCGAGTGGGTGAACCCAGAAGGTGTAGCAAGATATTTCAATACAATCCAAGCGTGGAGAATTGAAAATATGGCAAATGCAGCTGCACAAGCACCTCAAGGTTACGATAATTTTGCACCAGCGCCTCCAGTAGATACTTTTTCTAACGGAGATGATGATGATTTACCATTCTAAGGAAAACAAAACATCAATTAATACTAAACGTGTTCTTTATTGGACACGTTTTTTTAATTTTATATAAATTATACACAAAACGATATGTATTGGTTAAGTTCTGATTTAATCTTTCCTGATTACGATGAAGTGAATAGTGAGGGAATTATAGCTGTTGGAGGAGATCTTTCACCAGAACGCTTAATTTTGGCTTATCAGAAAGGAATTTTCCCTTGGTTTAATGAAGAAGATCCAATTATTTGGTGGTTTCCTCAAGATCGATTTGTCTTATTTCCAGAAAATTTACATGTTTCGAAATCGATGAAGAAAGTTTTTCGAGATCAAACATTTACCTATTCAGAGAATAAAGCGTTTCGAGAAGTGATTACAAATTGTTCGCAAGCGTATAGAAAAGATCAAGACGGAACTTGGATTACAAATGATATGATCGAGGCATATTGTACGTTACATGAAATGGGAATTGCAAAAAGTATCGAAGTTTGGCTAAACGACGAATTGGTAGGTGGTTTTTATGGAATTGATATGGGCGACGTTTTTTGTGGAGAAAGTATGTTTGCGAAAGTGAGCAATGCTTCCAAAGCTGGTTTTATACAATTTGTTGCAAAATACCACAAGAAATATAAATTGATCGATTGTCAAGTTTATACCGAACATTTAGCGAGTTTGGGTGCAATGGAAATTCCGAGTGATGTTTTTTTGGAATATTTGGAGAAATAAAAAAAAGCGAAATTCGGATTTCGAACTTCGCTTTTTCAATTTACTTCGTAAAAGTAATAGGATATTTTAGATTGCTATACTCGTTAAGATCTGCATTTAACGACCCAACTAATAATCCAGCCTTTATTTTTAGCGGAACTAAGTTATCATCGTCAGAAATCCACATCGTAACCGATTCTGATTCTTTGAAAACACGACCAGATTGTACGTATGGACGAATTTTGATTGCCGCAATTTTTCCGAATTTTGTTTTTAAGGTTTCACGTCCCAAAACTTTCAATCGAAATTTTAGCGTTTCGTCACCAAGAAAAATATTTTCGTTCAAATAATCTCCTGTTTTAAGAGTGGCATGATTGGTATTACGTAAACTGTAAAAAGCAGAAAGTAAATCTTGCGCATCGTACGGAATTGTTTCTGTCGTTACTTTTCCATCTCGTTTATTTTCAACTTTTGCTTTTCTATTGGCATGATCAAAATAATAGATTTGATGACGTTTGTAACTTCCTTCTACAATATTTCGAACAAATTTTGTAGGTTTCAAATCTGTTTTGTCAATATACGATTCGTAATTATCATCTACCTTAAAAAAAGCACGCACAGCACCTGTTGAAGTTCCTTTTCCTATGATGTGATAATGGCTTTTTCCATTCAATGTAGCTTCTCTTACATCAATGGAAGCAAAACCTGCATTCAATCCAGAATAATGAACTCTAAATTTTAGATTTTCGCCAACTTTGTAGTTGTTTTGAGCATTTAAAGGCAATGCAAATGAAAGGACAATAAAAGTAAAAAATAAAATATATTTTTTCATTTTGAATTTTTGGTTTTGAGGTTAAGATTCAAATTGTTTGCCAAAAATAATAAAACGCCTTTATAAATTGATATAAAGGCGTTTTAATTTATGAGAATCTAATGAGAATCTAATTTTCTTCTTTTAAGGAAGATATTTGATCTGCTTCAGTTGAAGTTTCAAAATCTGAAACATTGATAACCGAAACTATTTCTGGAACATATTTTTTGATGGTCATTTCAACACCAGACTTTAAGGTCATTTGGTTGACAGAACATGCTATACATGCACCTGTAAGGCGAACTTTTACAATATTATCTTCTACAGATACTAATTCGATATCGCCTCCATCTGAATTTAAGAATGGTCTAATTTCAGTTAAGGCCTTTTCAACTTCTGAATATTTTTCTTCTGGAGTCATGATCTTTTACTTTTTTTAATTTTTTGCCGAACAACCTGCCATCGTTGTAATACGAACGGCTTCTGTTGGAGGCAAAGTATTGTTACGTTCTACTAAACTTTGTACTGCGTTACGTGCAATTTCTTTGTAAACATTAGCTACAACAGTATCTTCTTGCATTGCAGCTGGACGACCAACGTCAGCAGCTTCGCGAATAGATTGTACAATTGGAATTTCGCCTAAGAAAGGAACACCAATTTGTTCTGCTAAGTTCTTTGCACCATTTTGTCCAAAGATATAATATTTGTTGTTAGGTAATTCTTCTGGTGTAAAATACGCCATATTTTCTACAATTCCTAAAACTGGAACATTAATCGCTTCCATTTGGAACATTCCAACTCCTTTTTTAGCATCTGCTAATGCAATATTTTGAGGCGTAGAAACCACAACTGCTCCTGTAATTGGAACTTGTTGTACGATAGATAAATGAATGTCACCTGTTCCTGGAGGTAAATCGATTAATAAGAAATCTAATTCTCCCCAATGTGCATCACGAATCATTTGATTCAATGCTTTTGCAGCCATCGGTCCTCTCCAAACAATTGCTTGATCTGTATCAGCAAAAAATCCAATTGATAATAACTTGATTCCGTAAGCTTCTACTGGTTTTATTTTCGTTTTTCCATTAACTTCTACAGAATATGGACGAGCATCTTGACAATCGAACATAATTGGCATAGAAGGTCCGTAGATATCAGCATCTAATAAACCAACTTTGAATCCCATGTTTGCTAAACTAATTGCTAAGTTTGATGAAACAGTAGATTTACCAACACCACCTTTTCCTGATGCTACAGCGATAATATTTTTAACACCTGGTAATTCTGAACCTTTGATTTCGTTCGGATTTTTTTCTTCAACTTCAACAGAAATGTTAAGTTTAAGATTTGACTCAGGTAAATTTTCTTTAAATGCATTTTTCAACGCAATTTCCAAACGCTTGCGTTCGTGCATTGCAGGCGAAGGAGAAACAATATCCAAAATAATATCATTTCCCATCACTTGAGCGTTACGCATCCAATTGCGAATACCCAATTCTTCTAATACTTGATATATTTGATCTCTTGTGTAAGCCATCTTTTAAATTTAATGCGACAAAATTACGAAGAATCAAAGACTTTAAATAATCTAAAAACGTGATTTTAATTGTTTTGCTTTATAATTTGATAAATAGACTTAATTTGATGTATATTTAAACTTTAAATCTGACTATGGAAGAGCATATTATTTATCTGACGAATATAAGAAAACAGATTATTGATGAGCTTGAACAACACTCTCTGAAACAACTACTTTATATACCTGTTGGCTATAAAAACAATTTGTTTTGGAATGCGGCTCATGTTTTGGCAACACAACAATTGATCCATTATTATTTAACCGATAATAGGATGTTGGTCGATATTCAGTTTATTCAGAAGTATAAAAAAGGAACAATTGGAAATACGGAAGTAACGGAAGAAGATGTGACAGAATTGAAGGAAATGTTGGAAAGTACACCAATGCAGATGTTCAAGGATTATCGTTCGGAAAAACTATCGTATTATCGATCATATAAAACAAGTTTTGGTATGACATTAGAATCGATTGAAGATGCAATTTTGTACAACAATATTCACGAAGCAATGCATTTGGGCTATATGATGGCGATGAAAAAGAATATTCCTTTTTAAAATCAAACGCAGAATAAAATTTAAAAATTTAGATGTTAACATACAGAGATGCTAAACGAAGCGATTTAGAAAAAATAACAGAAATTTATAATTCGACAATAGCTTCGCGATTAGTAACTGCCGATACAGAACCAGTTTCAGTTGAAAGTAAAGCAAAATGGTTCGAAGAACATTCACCTGAAAAAAGACCACTTTGGGTTGTAGAAAATGAATTGAAAGACATTGTAGGTTGGGTAAGTTTTCAATCTTTTTATGGAAGACCAGCTTATGATGCAACTGTAGAAATTAGCATTTATTTAGATGCTATGCAACGTGGAAAAGGTTTAGGAAAACAAGTGTTGGAATATAGCATTACGAAAGCAGCAGAATTTGGAATCAAAACGATTTTAGGTTTTATTTTTTCGCATAATGAACCGAGCTTGAAATTATTCAAACATTTTGGTTTCGAAGAATGGGGAAATTATCCCAATATTGCAATTTTAGACGGAATAGAAAGAAGTTTAACTATTTTAGGAAAACGAATCGCATAAAAAAACCCTCACTTCATTTGAAGTGAGGGTTTTTTTTGTTTATTATGTCCCGTCCTGAAATAGCGATACAAAAAAGAAATCGTTATTATGGAAGAAAGAAGCAATTATGTCAAACGTACTCAGCGAGATTACAGTATGTCTTTTAAGTTGAATGTTGTAAAAGAAATTGAGTCTGGGAAATTATCTACTGTGGGCGCTTGCCGTATGTATGGCATCCAAGCCCGAAGTACAGTTATGAGTTGGCTCAGAAAATTTGGTAGCTTTGATTGGGAGAACCAAACACCCTCGAATATGCCAAAGTCACCAGAACAAAAGATCATGGAGCTTGAAGCCCAAGTAAAGCTTTTGCAAAAGCAGAAGGCTTTACTTGAGAAACAAGCTTATGTGGCTGATAAAAAAGCCATTATTTTCGATATGATGATTAACCTTGCCGAAGAGGAATATCAAATTGATATACGAAAAAACTCACCACCCGAACTATCGAATCTTTCCGAAGGGAACAAAAAGAAACCATAAGTTTCTCCTGTGAATTGTTCGGGGTGGACCGACAGGTTTATTATCGTCATTTAAAGCGAAGAGCAAAGCAGCAACAAAATGCACAGCAGGTTGTGGATTGGGTAGCAGAGCTGCGAATGATTCATCCAAAAATGGGTGGAAAGAAACTGTATTTTCTTTTGAAAGAGAAACTTGAAAATTTAAGAATTGGCAGAGACAAATTCTTTGACTTCTTAAGGGCTAACCATTTGTTAATCATTCCTAAAAGAAGTTATCACAAAACTACCAATTCGTATCATCGTTTTAAAAAACATAAAAATTTGATTAAAGATTATCAATACAAAAAGCCTAATAATGTTTGGGTATCAGACATAACTTACTTGGGGAACAGAGAAAACCCAGCCTATTTAAGCTTGATAACCGATGCTTATTCTAAGAAAATCGTAGGCTTTGATGTGTCGGATTCTTTGGCTACAGCATCTTGTTTAAATGCTCTAAAAATGGCATTGAAAAAAGAAAACCCGAAGAGTCTTATTCATCACTCAGACAGAGGCTTACAATATTGTTCCGATGATTATCAAAAGCTATTGAAAAAGCATAAAATCCGTTGTAGTATGACACAAGAATCAGATCCTTATGAGAATGCCATAGCCGAAAGAATCAAGGGAATTTTAAAACAGGAATATGATATTGATAAATTTAATGTAGATTTGAATACAAGAAAGATTTTGGTCAAAAAACCGTAGAGATTTATAATGAGTTAAGACCGCATTTGTCAAACTATTATTTAACGCCGATGCAAATGCACCAACAACAAGAATTAATACCAAAATCGTACAAAAAGAAAAACAGTACAAATACGAATATATGTACTGTTTAAAATAAAATTTTATTGGTCTAATCCTGTATCATTTTTTCAGGACGTTACAAGATAAATTTTATTTACCAATACTCCAAATCAGTGCTTTTTCTTTAGTTGCTCTGTAAATTGTAGCATGTTCTTCTTTCGGTTCTGGAGAATAATTCCATTGTAGATTTGGAAGTTTTTCTTGCGTTAAAATATTCTTCAAATCATCTGTATAAGGCAAAATATCACTTGCTCCAGATCCTGCAAACCATAACTTTTTTGGAGTTGAAGGAAATTTAGCTAAATCATTTTTTGAATTCAATAACATTTTTTGATCGTTCCACCAAAGTGAAGGATCAATTGCAATATAATAATCAAACATTTCGGGTTGTTTCAGAAAAGTTTCCATGATAAATAATCCAGCCAACGATTCGCCAATAATCCCTTTTTGGGATTGAGTGCGATACTTTTTCGTGATTTCAGGAAATAATTCATCCTTGATAAAACTTCTAAATTCATTCGAACCTCCCACAAAATTGGCTATTTTTTTGTCTTCTTCATTTTCGGTTGGGGGACTCAAATCTTTGCGACGTTGTATATTTTCTATACCAACTAAAATAACTGGTTTAATTTTTTTCGAAATAATCAAACTGTCCAATGTGTTTGCAATATGTGGAAAATCTTCTTTTGTTCCGCCATCTGGCATATACAAAACGTATAATGAATCTTGAGAAGTCGAATATTCTTTTGGAACCCAAACATTAATAATTCGCTTTTCATTCAAAATTTTAGAATCAATTGTAAATGTTTCGTGTTTCGGAATTGGATCGTCGTAAACAACGGGATTAGAGTTTTTGCAAGATGTCAAAAAACTAATAGAGATAATAATTAATAAATAGTTAAAAATCGATTTCATAGTGTATTAAATTATACCCGTTGTGCATTTTGATTGATAAATAATAAAGTTGTTCATTTGATTCAAAAAGAGTAAATTCATTTAACTTCAAAATATTTACAATGATCAACTTACTTGCAAATTACGAAAAAATATTGTAAGTTCTACGAAAATTATCCACAGATACACTTTTAATTTATAAATTTAGATGACCTAAACTTCTTTTTTTTAGGATTCATAAGTCTTGTCTTAACAGCTGAATTTATGGGTATTGATAGTGAAAATTATTAATTTTGAAATCTCCCTTAAGTGCTAAGTTGTAAAATTCAGCGAAGTATTTACAATCGTAGAAAACGTAGATTATCAGAGCAAATTAATAGTATTCTAACTAAAATTACTGCACTAACATTGAATCAGTACATTAATAAAATATACTTTAATTGAAATATTAAAAATCTAAAAACTCATATATTTCTATTGTGTTTAGATAAATAGTGTGTTAAAAAGTGTTAAATTCCTGTATCGGTGTATATCGAAAATGACACTTTTCTGTATCGGTTGTGTATCCGCGCTGTATCCATTCTGTATCCATTGTATATCCGTTCCGTATGGTTTGTTCGGTGTTCGTGTATCGAAATGTAAACATTATGTTTCTAAATATTAGTATTGAGAGGGTTGGATATCCCCCTGAATTTTCCAGTATAAATAAAGCTACATATTTTAAAAATTGTAAATTATTATTAAACTCAAAGATCGTATTTTAACTAAAGCTTTATACCTGTTATACATTTGATTAATAAATAATAAAGTTGTCCATTTAATTAAAAATAAGTAAATTAATTTGAATACAAAATATTTACAATGAACAACTTACTTTCGAATTGCGAAAGAATATTAGAAGTTCTACTAAAAATATCCACAGATACACTTTTAATTTATCAACGTAGAAGACCTAAACTTTTTGATTTATAAATCATGTTTTAACAGCTGAATTTATGGGTATTGATAGTGAAAATCATTTATTTCGAAATCTTCCTATAGTGCTAAGTGTAAAATTGAGCGAAGTATTTACAATCGTAGCACTTAAGGGAGATTATCAGCGAAAATTAATAGTATTCTAGCTAAAATTACTGCACTAACAGTGAATCAGTACATTATTAAAATATAATTAAATCGAAATATTAATAATCTAAAAACTCAAATTATTTAAAATGCACAACGTGTATTTTAATATTAAATAAAAAAGACCACTTAAAAATATTAGTCTTTCTCAAATTATTTTCTAAAGAGTTTTTAATACTCTAAAAATCTCACTTTATCTTCGATTGGTTGACGAACAGCTTCTGGAGAATCTCCTTCAATTTTTCCCATATAGAAAACACCAACACATTTTTCGCCTTCTTCCATAGTTGTAAACTCATCAACATTGGCGATAATATTTGCTGGAGAAGACCAATATGCACCAATGTTTAGCGTACTTGCCATTAACCACATATTTTGAACAGCCATAGAAGTTGCAGCTAATTCTTCCCATTCAGGATTTTTTTCTGTGTTGATAAAATTGATTAATACAATTTTATTCGACTTATCACATTTCTCAATTAATGCATTTATTTTTCTGTCGCTCAATTGATCTGTTGGCGTTCCTTGCACATAAACACGCTTTACGTATTCGCGGAAACGGTCTTTTGCAGGACCTTCTAAAACGACAAAACGCCAAGGTTCTGTTTTTTTATGAGATGGTGCCCAATTTGCTGCCTCAAAAATTTGATTCAATTCTTCGCGCGTAATTTCTTCTTGATTGTATTGCGGAGGAAATATAGAGCGTCTATTTTTTATGATTGATAATAAATCGTTTGCATTCATGTTGTAACAAATATTAATTTTATTCTACTAATCAAGCAAATTTACATTAATTTCAATTAAACCAACGTTAAGATGAAAACATTAGACTACAACAAAATTGAATATTACAAAAACAATAAATTCCAATTTGATATCGGGAAATATTTCAATCAATCCTTAGAACTTTTCCAAAATAATTGGCAGCCATTTGTTATTTATGCTCTTGTCGCAGCCATTATTTATATGTTTACTTCGTTCACTGTAATCGGATTTCTTTTTGTGATGTATCCACTTATAATGGGATTTATGATTGGTGCAGAACGTGCAGAAAACAAAATGTCATTAGAATTGGGTGAATTTTTTGGAGGTTTCAAAAATATAGGAAGCTATTTCCTTTTAACGCTTATCGTTATGGGAGTTTCGCTTGTCGTTTTGTCGCCTTATATTATTTTTTCTTTTTTACCACTTATGTTTAATGATCCCGAAAATGTAAATCCAGCATTAATGATTGGTTCATCACTTTTCGGTATGTTATATATCTTAGTGGCGACGATATTTTTATTATTCCTACAAGCGTGCATTTATCTGGCTCCGTATCTTATTCATTACGGAAACATGAGCGCTATTGACGCAATGAAAACTTCTTATGCAATTGTAAAAAAGAATTTTTGGTGGATGGTTTTAATGGCGATTGTGGTTAGTCTGGTTGCTTCAATTGGTGCTATTGCTTGTTATGTTGGTGCTCTTGCAACCTATCCAATTGGCTATATGATGGTATACTTTATGTTAAAAGATATGATTTTGACAGATGATGAAAAAACAGAAATTGATCTACTTGGTACAAATCAAGAATAATATTAATTTTATCGAATGTTAGCAAAGCATTCGATTTTTACGAAAATGAATGAATTGGGAGCTGCAAAAGTTCCCTTTTTTTTTATGATCGATTTTTTAAAAGAAAATGGAGAAGTAATTCCGTTAAATGAATTACCTGATGAGATAAAATTTGAAATAGATTCGCCAAAAAAAGAATCTTTTCAGAAAGATTTTAAATTCAATAAATTTCCGATTTCCTTTGACGAATATTTGCCAAAATTCAATTATGTTCATGAGAATCTTTTGTTTGGAAATTCATATTTAACGAATTTAACGCTTCCAACAAAAATTGAAACAGATTTGTCTTTGAATGATATTTTTCAGTTTTCTGAAGCAAAATATAAATTGAAATATAAAGACGAATTTGTTTGTTTTTCTCCTGAACGTTTTGTGAAAATTGAAGATCAAAAAATCTTTTCAAATCCTATGAAAGGAACTATTGATGCTTCTATTTCAAATGCAAAACAACTGATTTTAAATGATAAAAAAGAAGCTGCCGAACATGCTACAATTGTCGATTTAATCAGAAATGATTTGAGTCTTGTTTCCGAAAATGTTGAGGTGATAAATTATCGCTACATGGATGAGGTGAAGACAAATGATACAACATTGTTACAGGTGAGTTCCGAAATTAAAGGTGATTTGAATGATGATTATTATCAAAATTTAGGAACGATTTTCGATCAACTTCTACCTGCTGGTTCTATTTGTGGTGCGCCAAAAAAGAAAACCATCGAAATTATTTTAGAAGCAGAAAAGTATAATCGAAATTTTTATACAGGTGTTTTCGGTGTTTTTGATGGCGAAAATCTTGATAGTGCTGTGATGATTCGTTTCATTGAAAATAATCAAGGCGGATTGTTTTTCAAGAGTGGAGGAGGAATAACGGCAAAAAGCAAAGCGAAAGCAGAATACGAAGAATTAATACAAAAAGTATATGTTCCAATTTATTGAATCGATTTGTTGTGTGAATAAACAACTTCGAAATTTAGAATTTCATCAAGCGAGATTTGATCGAACAAGAAATGATAATTTTACCGAAATCAATCCGATTTTATTAGATGAAATTATTAAGTTTCCGTCAGACTTAACAGACGAAAAATATAAAGCTAGAATTGTTTATGATCGCGAAATTCAATCGGTAGAATTTCAATCGTATCAAATCAAACCAATTGAAAGTATTCAACTTTTTGAAATCGAAAATAAAATTGATTATTCCTACAAATATTTAGATCGTTGGTTTTTTGATGAGTATTTAAAAGAATCAAAAACAGATGATTTGGTCTTGGTGAAATCAAATTATATTACCGATTGTATTTATTCGAATATTGTTTTTTTTGACGGTTCTCAATGGATCACGCCGCGAAGTTTTTTGTTGAAAGGAACAATGAGAGAAGCTTTGTTGCAATCAGGCGAAATCATTCAGAAAAATATAAAAGTTTCAGATTTAGTTAATTTTAAATCATTCAAACGAATCAATGCGATGATGAATTTAGACGAAAGCCAAGAATTGGATATTTCGTTGTTAATTCAATAACTCTATTAAATTGATAGAGTATTGTTTGCGTTTTCATTTTTTAACATTACCTTTGCATAACTTATCAAGAAAGGTGGAGGGATTGGCCCTGTGAAACCTTAGCAACCAGATGACTTATAATCTAAGGTGCTAAATCCAACCTATTAGAGGGAAAGATGAGTAAAAGTATTTCACTTTTATCTGTTGGTTTCTTGAAAGTTTTATGATAATTAAAAATGAAAAGAAACAAATTTTTACTTGCTTCATTCGCATTTATTTGCGCATCTACACTTTTTGCTCAAGAAGTTGAAAAGGAGGAAACAAATCTTAACGAAGTTATTTTAATCGGTGGTCGTACATCAGAAAGAACGGTGGTTAATTCGTCAGTTCCTGTCGATATTATCGATGTTGAGAAATTGAAAACGTCTTCTCCTCAATTGAGTGTGAATGATATTTTGAATGTGGTTATTCCTTCTTTTAATTCTGTTCGTCAATCATCTGCCGATGGAACGGAGCATATCGATCCTGTGACATTGCGTGGAATGGGACCAGATCAGGTTTTGGTTTTGATTAATGGAAAACGACGTCACACAACTTCGTTGGTGAATTACCAAAATACAGTTGGAAATGGTTCTGTAGGAACAGATTTAGGCGCAATTCCGATTTCAGCAATTGATAAAATTGAAGTTTTACGTGATGGTGCGGCTGCGCAATATGGTTCTGATGCAATTGCGGGAGTTGTAAATATTGTTTTGAAATCTAAACCAGGTGGTGATGCATCTTTGACGTATGGTCAGACTTCTCGAAATGATGGTGAAACGTATAATTTTAACGGAAGTTATGGAACGAAATTAGGACAATCAGGTTCAATTGTTTTTTCGGCTGTTGTAAGTGAACGTAAAAAAACAAATCGCTCGAAAGATCATAATTTAGATATTTTTGGAGATAATTTCGCGTACGATTTTGCAGATGATCCAGATGTAGCAAGAGCTGTGGATGACGCTAAAATTGCTGCTTTAGGGCTTTCGAGAAAAGATTTTAGATTTCAAATTGGAGATGCGGCAATCAAGAATCAACAATTTTTTGTAAATGCTGAAACGGCGATTAATGATCGATTAGATTTTTATTCATTTGGAGGAGTTTCGTTGCGCCAAGGTAATGGATTTGGTTTTAGAAGATTGCCAAGTGAATTGTCTGAAGATGCGTTAAAAATTTATCCAAATGGTTTTCAAGCAACGTTAAAATCTAATGTAAATGATTATTCAAATTCTACAGGATTACGTTATTCATATGATGGATGGAGAGTTGACTTGAGCAATACTTTTGGATTAAATTCATTCAAGTATGATTTAGAAAATTCAATTAATCAATCATTAGGCTTAAATTCTCCAACCGATTTTTACGCTGGGAAACATCAATTTTTACAAAATACAGTCAATTTAGATTTTTCGAAACGAATCAATCAAAATGTTAGTTTAGCGTTTGGAGGAGAATATCGTTTTGAACAATATAAAATTGAAGCTGGAGATGAAGCGTCTTATTCAGGTTCTGGATCTGAATCTTTTGTAGGGTTTTCTCCATTGAATGTTGTAAAAGGTGATCGTCACTCAGTTGCGGCTTATGTAGATGGAGAATTGAAATTTGGAGATTTTACGGCTGATTTAGCTGGACGATTTGAAAATTACTCAGATTTTGGAAGTACAATCAACGGAAAATTAGCGATGCGATATGAATACGCAAAAGGATATTCGGTTCGTGGAGCGATTTCGACAGGATTTAGAGCACCTTCTTTACAACAAAAATATTTCAGTAATTCGTATACCGATTTATTCTTGAATGATAATGGTGATCAAGTTTTGGTAACAAAAGGAATTATTCGAAATGAGTCTGAATTGTCGAAAGAAATTGGTTTGGATAAATTAAAAGAAGAAAAATCAATCAATGCAAGTTTAGGTTTAACATTTCGTCCGACTTCAAAATTATTTATCACATTGGATGGATATTTTATAAAAGTTGATGACCGAATTGTCTTGACTTCTGATATCACAGATCCTGCTTTAGAAAAATATAATGTTGCGACAGCACGTATTTTTACGAATGCAATTGATACTGAAACCAAAGGTTTGGATTTAGTAATTTCCTATGATACTCGTTTAGGTCGAGGAAAATTGAATGCAAGTTTATCAGGAAATATCAATGAAACAAAGATTGTCGGTTATCATTTTCCAACCGCTTTGACAATTCCAACAGATGAATTTTTTGGTCCTGATCAAGTCAATATTATCGAATCATTAAGTCCAAAAACAAAAGCAACTTTAGGATTGAATTATGCAATTTCTGGATTCAATTTTATGGTGCGTAACACGTATTTCGGAAAAGTGACAAAAGATGGATATCCTTGGGGAAGTATCCAAGAACACACGGGAAAAGTGGTGACAGATGCATCGATTGGTTATGATATCACAAAGAATTTCAACTTTACAATTGGTGCAAATAATTTGTTTGATGTTTTCCCAGACAAACAAGTTTACGAAAATTCTTATTATGGAGTTTTTCCGTATGCACCGGTTCAAATGGGGATGACAGGAGCGTATTATTTTGCGCGTGCAAGTTTTAAATTTTAATCAATAATAAAATATTCTAAGTGTCAATTTTAATGTAAATTCAAACATTCAATTGGCATTTTTTTGTGTATGGCGCATTCAAAAATTGGTTGGAAAACCGCAGCAGCTTTAGTGATTTCGAATATGATCGGAACAGGTGTTTTTACCAGTTTGGGTTATCAAATTTCTGATTTAAAAAATACAACTTCTATCTTATTATTGTGGTCAATAGGAGGATTGTTAGCGTTGATTGGCGCATTTATTTATTCGGAATTAGCTTCAAAATTTAAACAATCAGGAGGAGATTATATTTATTTATCTCGGACATTTCATCCCGTTTTTGGTTATTTATCAAGTTGGATTTCTTTATTCGTTGGTTTCTCAGCGCCAATTTCTTTAGCGGCTTTGGCAATGGGAAAATACTTGAATGTTTTCGGGTTTGATTTAGGAAAAGAATTTGCAATAGCCATGATTTTGATTGTTGCCGTTTTTCAATCATTCAGTCTAAATTTGAGTAGTAACTTTCAGAATATTTTTACTATTCTAAAAGTTGTATTTATTGTTGTTTTAATTGCTTTAGGTTTTTATTTTGCTCCAGCAGTTGAGCCAAATGCGGTAGTTTTTGATTCGACTTGGAAAAATGAATTGTTACTTCCTGCATTTGCGACGTCTTTGGTTTATGTTACTTTTGCTTATACAGGTTGGAATTCGGCTTCATACATCGTAGAAGAAATTGAGCAACCAAAACAAAACTTACCAAAAGCACTATTTATAGGCGTTATTTTTGTCACGATTTCTTATGTTTTGCTAAATTATGTTTTCTTGAAACATGCATCAGCAGCAACTTTGGCTGGACAAGAAAATGTTGCAAATATTTCGTTCGGTAATCTGCTTGGAAATAATGTAAAATGGGTGAGTTGCTTTATTGCTTTACAATTGATTGCGACGATTAG
Organism: Empedobacter sp. UBA5924; assembly: GCF_002431085.1. Taxonomy (NCBI): domain Bacteria; kingdom Pseudomonadati; phylum Bacteroidota; class Flavobacteriia; order Flavobacteriales; family Weeksellaceae; genus Empedobacter; species Empedobacter sp. UBA5924. Next base: position 11,559 of record NZ_DJDM01000015.1, on the reverse strand, counting down.
CGGTTATTTGTGGATTGGTTCTCGTTTGACGCAAGCCACAGCGCGCGAAAATAAATTGTGGAATTTTATGGCGAAAGAGAACAAAAATAGAATTCCAGTTCGTGCAATTTGGGTGCATACAGCAATTAGTATTTTGCTAATTTTTTCAGGAGATTTTGAAGTGATTTTTACCTATACATCGTTTGTTTTACAAATATTAGCAACATTAGCAGTTTGTACAGCTTTCTTTATCAAACAAGATCAATTAACTATTATCAAAAGTAAATTCTTTTATATCTTGCCTGCTATATTTTTAGCATTTAGTTTATATATCTGTTATTTCGTTTTGATGCAAAAACCAAAAGAAAGTTTATTTGGTTTAGGTATTATTGCATTAGGAATTGTATTATTCTATTTTGATAAAAGAATTGAGAAAGAGAATTAATCACAAAACCCACTCAAATTTGAGTGGGTTTTTATTTTTTAATCTTTTATTCCGTTAAAAATATATTGTAAAATAGGGTTGATTTCTGGATTTTCAAGATGTTTTTTGAAAATTTTGGTATGATATTTTGGTTTATTAATCATTTTACGTTCAACTAATTCGTCAATTGTATCAATGTATTCAACTGAAGTTTTTCCAATCAATAAATTATCCAAAGAACGTCCTTGATCGACATAATTCAAAATCGTTTTCAAACCTTTCAAGTAAAGTGCATCTTTTGTAAAACCACCACCACGATAAACGCGAGTTGTCAGATAAAATGCGTCTTCTGGTTGCATTTTGTATTCTTCCATCAAAACCATAAACGTTTCATTGAACGATTTTCCGCTTGTTAACATATGAACTGCCATAACGCGTAAACCAAGTTCTCTTAATCGGCTATGATTAATAGAATCAGAATAATATTCACTTAAAATTGCTAAACCTTCTTGAGTTAATGTATTTACAGGTAAACCAATACTAAAGATTTTTAATGGTTGATCCAACGCATTCATGGTTGTCACCATGTGAACTCCAATTTCGTGCTCAATTAAACCATTTGTAAAACGTTTGTCAAACTTAACGCCACGTTTAATCACAACTTTTCTCTTGCTATTGATTACAAGTGCTTTTGATGCGATATCATCCGAAACTTCGATGTCAAATTTGAAACCATAATCATTTGTAGCATTTCTAAAAAGATTAACCACTTCTTCCTCTGTATAATTTCCTTGTTTATCCATTCTAAATTCAGGACAATAAAGGATAAAGTTCGCATTTTCGATATCTTTTTTGGATGGTTCGCCAAAGTAACGCAACGAATTGTATAAGAATTTATCCGTACCAAGATTGGCTAATAAATCGACCTTATCAAAATAAGCGTTAATCGTATTAACATACATATTTTGAATACTAATATCATTGATTTTTTCGACTTTAATATTCGATAATTTTCGTTTAAATTCGAATGGATCAATGTTAAGCGGATTGTATTTAAATTGTGGTTCGTATGTATATTTTGAAGCTAAAAATTTCTTCTTTTCAAATTCTAAATTGATCGGATTGATAACACTTAACAATTCAAAATTCTGAACCAATTGATACAATTGTTTATCAATTTTAACCAAGTCAGATTCTAATTCATTGTGCAAAATATTTACTTGCTTAGAACCTACTTTGTACGTCGTTTCTGTTTTTACAAACTCATAAGCATGGTTAAGAATTGCCGATTTGAAACCTTCTTTTATTTGGTTAATAATCTCCGGAAAAGATTCTCCAGTTAATTCATCACAATAAATTTTCGAAACTTCTGTCGCTAAAACCAACGTATTTTTGAATCGATTTGTAACAAATTCTAACAAATATCCTCGTCCATAAAATACATCGTTAATCGCCGAATAATTGTGAATATTTTCTAACTCAATATTTGCCAATTCATCGCGCCAACTTTCTACATAATTTCCGTAACGTTCGTTATCAACTCGTTCCGCACCAATGTTGAACACAGGAACCGGACGATCCCAGCGTTTCCAATTGTACGAATGAATATCATAAACCAAGCATGACTTAAATTTAGTTTCAAGCTTGTTGATTAAAGCTTCTAAAACTTCATAAAAAGCGTGATGTTTTGCAATACTTTTTTGTTTTTGAGAAACCGACAAAGGCTCTTTCCAAACCTGTTTTCCCCAAGCTTCTTCGTACACAGCAGTTTCTGGACCACGATTTAGATCGTATTCAAATCGAGAATCACAACCTTGAATTAAGATTGGAAAAGTTTCTACAAACTCAGCAGTATGCGGATCTTCCTCGTACCAACGTTCATAATTGCTTAATAAACATTTTTCGCGAATATCTTCGCGCATTTGTCCACCATCATGAATGGCAGCACAAACGTAAGGAATGTATTCGTCGATTTTTATTTTGAATGATTCGTCTTCTGCATAAGCTTCAAATACAATTTCGTTCTCAATATTCTCTAAAATTTGCTGTATACTTATGGATTTCATGCTTTAAATTCTTTATATTTCTCCAATAACATCGACACGATTTGTTTCTGAATTTCGTTGTTATTGTTTACATTATTGTGAGGAACAATTCCTCCAGGACTTACTACATTTAGCTCAACCATTTTTCCGTTAATCAAATCGATACCACAAAAATAAATTCCATCTTCATTTAATTGTTTTCCTATTTTACGGCATAAATCTAACTCATGTTCACTCATTTCGTGTCTAATCGCAGAACCACCAGCCGAAATATTAGAACGGTGGTCACCTTCTGCAGGAACACGCATAATTGCACCAATCGGTTCACCATTAATCACAATAGCGCGAACATCACCTTTTTCTGCACCTTCTATATAATTTTGACAAATAATAGGCTGAGAATATCCGGTATGATTGATATAAAAATCGCAAATCGAGCTTAAGTTACCAATATTTTTTCGTTCGAAAAGTATAACACCTTTACCACCCATTCCGTCTAAAGGTTTGATGATAAATTTCTCGAAATTATTTTCTTCTACAAACGATTTTATCAAATCAATATCTTTTGTAATAAGTGTTTGAGGAACAATTGTTTCTAGACCATCATCAAAAGATGCGGCGTATATTTTATTATTTGCTTTACGTAATCCCGAAATTTTATTCACGAAGAAAACTTTATCTTCGATTAATTCTAACATATTCAACAAAAGCGGATCAATTGGTGGATCGGCTCTCATAAAAATTATATCAAATTCGGTCAAATCTTTTATACTACTTTCAAATTTCATCGTGTGATAAAACTCAACACAATCATTTGTTTCTGTAGTAATCATCTTTTTGCAGTTTCCCACAACTTTGCCCTTGGCAATAGAGATATCTTTTTTTGTTAAATAGGATACTTCAAATCCACGATCTACGCATTCTTTAATAATTCGCATAGTGGTGTCTTTACTTGGTTCAACCTTGTCCCAAGGATACATTACGAAGCATATTTTCATATAAATAAAAAGGGTATTAAAATCAATGCAATAATAACTAAAAGTTTGATACAAAAAATGATCTATAAAAAATTATAGAATATTTATTTTTATTCTATGAAAGATATTGATTTCTAATGATTAATAAAAGAAAATGGTGATTGATTTTTCAATTTCAATCACCATTTGGTTGGTAAACTATAAACTATTTATTTCTTAAACGATCAATTGTTTCTTGAACTTTAGGATCATCAGCTTTTACGCTGTAGTAATCTGCAATTTTTCCATTTTGATCAAGAACCAAATATCTCGGTATCCAATTTAAATCAATCCCTGTGCCAAAATTGCCTTTCCAGTTGTTCCCTAAGTAAAAGTGTTGACCTTCAATTTGATATTTTTCAATACCATTTTTCCAAGCTTCCTCATTCTTGTCCATTGAAAGGTAAACAAAGGTTACATCAGGATTTTTTTCGTGCAACGATTTCAAAGCTGGCATGTTTTTGATACAATCTCCACACCAAGTTGCCCATAAATCTAATAGAACAATTTTTCCTTTATAATTCGAAAAAACTTTTTCTAAGGTTGCCGAATTTCCATCCAAATTAACTACACTATCTTGCAAAGCAGCAGCGGGAAACTCAGTTTTCATCACCGACGGAATATTTTGCGCAAACACATTCATTCCAATAAATAATATAAAAACGCTAATTATTTTGTTCATGATAAATTTTTTTATCGATTTCTTGTATTTTCAAAATCTATACCAATTTAGTAGATTTTAAAGCGAAGTTAAATATTTATTTCGAATCATTGCAAAAAGATGTAATTTTGTTTCATGCAAAAATATCTGATTATTGGGCTTGGTAATATTGGTGCTCAATACGAAAATACTCGTCATAATATTGGCTTCAAGGTTGTTGAAGAAGTTGCTAAAAAAGTTGATGCTAAATTTTCGCCATCAAATTTTGGTGAAGTGGCACAATTCAAATACAAAGCGCGTCCAGTTACGTTATTAAAACCAAATACATACATGAATTTGAGTGGAGATGCGGTTCGTTTTTGGATGAAAAAAGAAAATATTTCTTTAGAGAATATTTTTGTCATTACGGATGATTTGAACTTGCCTTTCGGAACAATTCGTATGCGTGGAAAAGGTAGCGATGGTGGACATAATGGTTTGAAGGATATTCAAAATAAAGTTGGCGGACAAAATTATGCGCGATTACGCTTTGGTGTAGGAAATGAGTTTTCGGAAGGTAAACAAGTGGATTATGTGTTAGGCGATTGGTCGGCAGAAGAAAATGAAAAAATGAATGAACGATTAAATTTGGCTGCTGATGCAGTTTTGTCGTTTGTTTTTCAAGGATTAGAGAATACAATGAATCAATATAATGGTAAATAAAATTTTAGGAGTTGCAATGATTGCGGGAACACTTTTTTTAGGTTCTTGTGCAAGCAATTCGTCAAGTTCAGAAGGAAAAGAAGCGAGAATAGAAGAAGTAACTTCGACATTAGATAATGTAAATGAAATCAATTTCAAGAACAAAAAGAATGTTTTGTTAGACGTTCGTACACCTGAAGAATTTGCTGAAGGTCATGTTCCTGGAGCGGTAAACATTGATGTAAAAAATCCAAATTTCGAAGAAGAGATTCAGAAATTAGATACAAAAAAGAATTATTTCATTTATTGCAAATCTGGTGTTAGAGCAAAATTAGCAACAGAAAAAATGCAAGAAAAAGGTTTCAAAAATGCGAAGAATTTCAAAGATGGAATGTCGACGTACAAAGGAACTGTAGTAAAATAATGGAAGGATTTCGTCCCGAAATATTAAAAGAAATTGTCACAACAAAAATGTCTTTCGGTAAATACGAAGGGCGATTGTTGTGCGATTTACCTGTTTCTTATTTGGAATGGTTTGTTGGTAAAGGTGGTTTTCCGAAAGGAAAATTAGGCGTTTTATTATCCACCGTTTACGAAATAAAACTAAATGGTTTAGAAGATATTATCTACGAATTAAAACGTCAATTTGGTTAAACTTCCCATTCATAAAAATTTGCATCATCGCGCAATTGAAATCCAGCACTTGGATATAATGAATTTCCAATATCATTCGTAACACTGGTTTCTAACAGCATCGCGCAAGCATCAGTTTTACGGCATAAACTTTTTGCTTCTTCAATCAATTCTCTTGCAAAACCTTGTCCGCGAAATTCTGGCGAAACAAATAAATCATTCAAAATCCAAAAACGTTTCATTCGAGTAGATGAAAATGAAGGAAACAATTGTACAAAACCAACGGCTTTTTCGTCTTTATTATAGGCTAAAAAGATAACCGATTCATCATTTACAATTCTGGCTCTTAGAAATTCTTCTGCTGCTTTTACATCAGATTTCTTATCATAAAATTGACGATATGCATCAAATAAAGGAACCAATTCGTCTAAATTATTTATAGTAGCTTGTTTTGTCATGATTCTGTGATTAAATATTCTTTTTTATTGTATTTATCTACAAAATATAATTGATTATTTCTGCATCTCATTTCCCCAAAAACAGATTTTATATTTTCTAATACAATTTTATATTCAAGTGTAAATATATTTATTGAAATAAGATTTATATCTGGATTTTTAGTAGAATTCCATTGTTGTAAATATATCATCGAATTGTGTTTATAAAACCAATCTCCAAAGATTTTATTATTCAATTCTTTAATTTCTGGATTAGAATTAAGCGAGAAAAAAGTTGGACCAAATCGAATTTCTCCAGCAAATTGTTTTTGAATTATTAATGATTCATATTCTATAAAATTTTCCCAATCCATAATCTTCAAATTCTATCATTTTCAAATTAAATTATCCATACAAATTACTTCCATCCAAATATTCCCAAACTTTTGGAGGTAACATTGGCTTTATATTTTTTCCATCTTTGATTGCATTTCTGATAAATGTAGAAGATATTTCCATCAAAGGGGCTTCAACTATTTCGACATTATCGTAATTTTCTTCTTGCGAATAACCAGGACGCGGATAAACATAAAATTGATAATCGCGCATTAAAATATCGGCATTTTTCCATTTCGAGATTCCATCCAAATTATCAGAACCCATAATCAGTGCAAAGTCATGCTCAGGAAATTTTTCGTTTAGATGAATTAACGTATCAATTGTGTACGACGGTTTTGGTAAGGTAAATTCGATGTTAGATGCACGCAGATTAGGATAATCTTTTATCGCTAATTCTACCATTTCTAATCGATCATATTCATTTGCCAAAGAACTTTTTTTCTTCAACGGATTTTGAGGCGAAACCACAAACCAAACCTGATCCAAATCGGTGAATTGTTGAAAATGATTGGCAATAATTAAATGTCCGACATGAATAGGATTGAATGATCCAAAATATAAACCGACTTTCATAAAATTGATTTTTTAGAAAAACAAAAATACGATAATTGTAGAATAAAAAAATCCAGCCGAAGCTGGATGATATGTTTAGAATTTTACCAATTCTTTATATAGCTTGTGTGTAGGAAGTCCCATTACATTGAAATAACTTCCATTCATATTGTCCACACCAATATAACCAATCCATTCCTGAACGCCGTAAGCACCCGCTTTATCGAAAGGTTTGTAATTGTCAATGTAGAAATAAATTTCTTCGTCTGTTAAATCTGCGATAGTCACTTGTGTTTCGTCTGAAAAGGTAACTTCTTTCTCTACAGAACGAATCGTAACTGATGTATAAACAGAATGTGTTTTTCCACTCAATTTTTTAATCATTTCGTACGCTTCCTCTCTATTCGAAGCTTTTTCTAACGATTCATCATCTACCCAAACAGTTGTATCCGATGTAATAATCAAATCATTTGGTTGAATATCCGTATAAGCTTTTGCTTTTTTAGCAGAAAGATATTCGGTGATTTGTTCTTTCTTGAATTCGTTGCGATCAAATGTTTCGTCAATATCCAATGAAATTGTCGAAAATTTCAATCCTAATCCAGCTAAAAGTTCTTTTCTTCTTGGCGATTGTGATGCCAAAATGATATTGGTATCTTTTAATTTTTCTGTTAATAACATTTCAAATTCTTTTATACAGAAGCTACTTCTTCTGCATTATACCATTTGTTTTGAACTTTCAAAATTTGTTCTAATAGATCGCGAACGCAACCTTTCCCTCCGTTTTCTGGTGAAATATATTCTGAAGCTTTGCGTACATCCATACAAGCATCGTTAGGACAAGCTGATAATCCAACTAAATTCATCACAGCTAAATCTGGATAATCATCGCCCATATACGCTATTTCATCAGGATCTAATCCATAAGAAAAAAGTAAATCTTCGAAAGCTTCTACTTTATCACGTTTATTCACGTAGATATCAGTTAAGCCTAAATATTTTAAACGATTTACAACAGCTTCATCTCTTCCTCCAGTAATCACTGCAATTCGTATTCCTTGTTTGATGGCTAATTGCATCGCATAACCATCGCGCGTATTCATTGTTCTCACCATTTCGCCAGTTGGTAATAAAATTAAATTTCCATCTGTCAAAACTCCATCCACATCTAAAATAACGGTTTTAATGTTATTTAGTTTTTCTTTATAACTTATCATTTTTCGTAAACTCGTTTGATTGAATCTGTCAATATTTGGTAAATCTGTAATAATCTCGAATCATCTTGTAAGGCCTCTAAATGACGATCAACAATGACTTGATCTCCACGTTTTGCTGGACCAGTTTGCGCATCTTTAGGACTCATTTCGATTACTTTATTTGCTGTTTCTTGTATAAGAGGCAACAAAACATCGAACGGAACATTGTTTTGTTCACAAATATTTCCAGCGATATAATATAAATGATTGACAAAATTATTTGCCCAAACACCTGTCATATGTACTTGCATTCTACTTGCAAAATTTAGTTCGTGAACTTCGTTTGAAATACGATTTCCTAATTCATTCAATTTTTTCAAATCTTCAGGATTTTCTGCTTCGATGAAAAATGGAATATTATCATAACGCATTGTTCTTTCTTTCGAAAAAGTTTGCAATGGATAAAAAACGCCTTTTCGGTAATCGCCTTTCAGAACAGACATTGGAGAGGATCCAGAAGTATGAACAACCAAAACATCATCATACGGAATATAATGAGAGAATTCTTCGATTCCAGAATCGGCACTTGCAATAATATAAATGTCTGCTTTTTCTATTTCAGAAATTTTATCAGTATACGAAATTCTATTTGCTTCTCCGATTTCTCTAGCATGTTCTAATGTTCTATTGAAAATTTGTCGAACATTGCAAGTGTTTTCGATTAATGCACGAGTTAAGTGAAACGCAACATTTCCTGCACCTAATATGACAATTGAACTCAATGTTTTAGCAATTTTTTGATTAATATTAATTGAATGATAAATGTAAGTTTTTCAACCGAGGAAAAAAATTTTAAAAAAAAATTAAAAATTCTTGTAACATTTTTGAAGTTGTTGCGTCTTATTAGTAAAATCATCCAACAATTGGGTTTACGTATTATGTAAAACATAGTACTTTAAAATTTAAAAAAAGTTTAAAAATTTTGTAACAAAACATTTTTTAAAACGTCTAATTAGGAAAAAGTACGGACAACTCTTATTATGTATTATGTAAAACATAGTACTGTTAAAAAATATTAACTATGAAATTAAACAAATTTACTTTAGCTATTCTTTTCTCCGTTTGCTCTATTTACGGATTCTCGCAGGAACAACATCCTGTGAAAGGAAAGATTGAAAATGCAAAAAATGAAGCGGTTGGTATGGCTGCGATTCAGATTTATAAAGCAGATTCAAAAGAATTATTCGATGAAGTGTATGCGAACGCAGACGGAACATTTGAAATTCCAGATTTAGAAGACGGAAATTATCGTTTGGTGATTACAGAATTTGGTTATCAACAATCTGTAACAACTGCAGAGGTAAAAGGAGGTGAATTAAATTTAGGTAACATCATTTTACAAGTAGAAAAAGCGGAAACCGTAGAACTGAAAGGAGCATTTGTTCGTGCGCAAACTTCACAATATCGTAATGAAATAGATAAACGTGTTGTAGAAGTGGGGAACGATTTAGTTTCTGCTGGTACAGATGCTGCATCGGTTCTGAATAATATTCCTTCAGTTAATGTTGACCAACAATCAGGTGCTTTATCGTTGAGAGGAAATGAAAATGTAAAAGTTTATGTAGATGGTAAGCCGTCGTCTCAATCTGCAGCTCAATTACTGAAACAAATTCCTTCTAATCAAATTCAACGTATAGAAATTATCACAAATCCGTCTGCTAAATATGAAGCTGATGGAAAATCTGGAATCATTAATATCGTATTGGTAAAAGGACAGAAAAAAGGGTATAATGTTGGTTTGATTGCTGGATACGAGCAAGGTAAAAAATCACGTTTCAATTCATCTGTTAATGCAAACGTAAATGTAGGAAAGTTCAATTTATTTGGTAATGTAAATTATGCAGATCGTCCATCTAAACAAAATGGTATTGGTCAGAATTATTCTGATAATATAGATCAGTTGTTTGATATTCAGAATAATAAAAATAGAAATTTATCTTATAAAGCAGGTTTTGACTGGTTTATTAATGATCAAAATGCATTGACAGTTTATACAAATCAATGGAATGGAGATCATAATGCGTTAATTAATACAAATATTTTACAAGGTGTAAAAAATGATTTGAATAGAAATGATATTTGGTCAGATTCAAAAAGTTCGGATTATAGTTTAAACTTCAAACATGATTTCAAAAAAGAAGATCATAATATTATTTTGGATGCATTTTATTCGACAAGTAAAGAAGATGATGATAGAGATTACACCAACACATACCCAAAAAGTAAGTTCTATCAAGAATATCGAAATGATAAAACAACGAATACTCGAATCAATTTAGATTATACGAATCAAATAAAAGATGCTGGAAAATTAGAAACAGGTTTACAATTCAGAAGAGAAACGAATGATAATATTTTAAGATCTACAGATATAATTACTGAAAATGCTGTAAACTTTAATCCAAATGTTGATTTTGAATTTGAGCGTAAATTCTATTCGGGTTACGCGAATTATAAACAAAAATTCAACAAATTCGGAGCTCAAATAGGATTGAGATTAGAACGTGTAGAGGATGATGGAAATTGGTTATTTGCGCCTAATAACTCTGGAACTTTGAAAAAAGATTATACAGATTTATTTCCATCTGCTTTCTTAACATATGATTTGACAGAAAAGGATCAATTATCATTTAACTATAGTAGAAGAATTGATCGTCCAGGAATGTATCAGTTAACACCTGTACCTCAGTTTACGACAGCTTTAATGTCAAGTAAAGGTAATCCAGAACTTAATCCAGAATATACAAACTCAATTGAATTAGGGTATTTGAAACAATTGAAAAAAGGATCAATTTCAGGAAATTTATTTTACCGTCATGTAACTGATAATATTATTCAGACTTTCAAAAAAGATCCAGAAGTAGAATCAGCTTTTATACAATATAATATGAATTATGATAAAGTGAATAGTTATGGAGTTGAAGCAAGTTGGAACTATAAATTAACTAAATGGATGAGTACTTATCTTGCCGGAGATTTTACTTCATCAGAAATGCAAAGTGTTATAGAGGATGAAAATAATAATCCTGTTGTTAAGAAAATTACAGCGAATACATTGTCATTGAGAATGAATAATACTTATACATTAACAAAACAATTAAGTTTACAACAATTTGGATTCTTCAGAGGTAAAAATAAATTTTTACAAGGAGAAATGTTAGATATGTGGCGTATGGACTTAGGAATAAAATATAGTTTTATGCAAGGAAAAGCATCATTTTCAGCTCGTGTAAATGATATTTTCAATACAATGAAAGCACGTGTTAATATGGATAATCCATACGAAGGTTTTGCAAAATTCAAATGGGAATCAAGAACATTTTATTTAGGATTTAATTACAACTTCGGTGGTAAGGTAAAATCAAGAGCCGAAGCTCAACAGAATAAAACTGAGCAAAATGGTGGTGGAATAGGATTACAATAAATTAAAAACATTCTTCATTTAAATATTCTTAGGTAGTATCTTACTAACTGTG
>NZ_DJDM01000013.1:7402-37280 GCF_002431085.1 Empedobacter sp. UBA5924 | reverse complement strand
AAAATTCAGGGGGATATCCAGACGCAATTTCTGGCTTAATAATAAAACAATATATCTTATGGTTAAAAGGCGATAAGACGTCATGGAAAAAATGGGAGGAAGAAAATCCTATTAAATAAAAAAATCGGGATTTACCCGATTTTAGATTTTGCAATTACTTTGCGATACAATTCTTCATATTGCGGAAGAATATTCGTTTTATCAAATCGTATCGCTTGTTCTTTTGCTTGATAACTAAACTCTGCCAAACGCTTTTCGTCCTCTAAAATATAAATCGCTTTTTCTGCCATCATTTCAATATCTCCTACTGGGCAAACAAAACCAGTGACTCCGTTAATATTTACTTCTGGAATTCCGCCTGCATTGGACGAAATAACCGGAACACTTGCCGCCATAGCTTCAAGTGCTGCCAAACCAAAACTTTCTTGTTCGGAAGGTAAAAGGAATAAATCTGCCGCTTTCAAAACATCATTCAAGTCACTTACCATTCCAAGACTTTTCACTTTATCTTGAATTCCAAATTCTTGAATCATTTGATCCGCCATATCCCATTCAGGACCTTCTCCAGCAATAATCAATTTCGATGGAATTTGTTTCTGGATCAAATTAAACGTTCCAATTACATCTTCAATACGTTTTACCTTTCTCAAGTTTGAAGTGTGCAAAATTACCTTCTCTTTTGGTTGCGCAAAATTATCACGACAACACACACATTTCTCTGGCAAATATTGATCATTATCAATAAAATTTGGCACTACTTCTATTTCATTTGTAATGTCAAATGCTTGTAAAGTATCTTGTTTCAAACTTTCGGAAACTGACGTTACAGCATCCGATTCATTGATCGAAAACTCAACAGCCGTTTTATACACAGGATGTTTCCCTACCAACGTAATATCTGTTCCGTGCAACGTTGTTACAATTGGTAATTTATACCCCTTTCGAGCCAACATTTGTTTCGTAAAATACGCCGCATACGCATGCGGGATCGCATAATGTACATGAACCAAATCTAATTCGTAATGCAAAACTTTATCATACAAAATTGTACTCAACGCCAAATCGTATGGCTGATATTGAAACAATGGATACGTTTCGACATGAATTCGATGAAAGTATATATTTGGTAATTTGATGTTTAATCTCGCAGGAACATTTGTGCTAAAAAAATGTACTTCATGACCTTTTTCCGCTAAATCCATTCCCAGTTCTGTTGCCACAATTCCACTCCCTCCATAGGTTGGATAGCATACAATTCCTATTTTCATTCGCGATTTTTATTTAGACAAATTTAAGGTAAAATTGCTTCATAAATTACTTGTCGAATATTTTCTCTCACTTTTTTAATGGAAAGATAATTTGGTTCGACGGTTTCATTGACACGATTCGAAAGAAAAATATACACTATGTTATATTTAGGATCAGCCCAAACCATAGATCCAGTAAAACCTGTATGACCAAAACTTTCGACAGATGGGCCAACTTTAGAAATATGTTGCATTTTATCAAAACCAGCTCCACGATGATTTCCTTTGAATTGTTGTTTTGTAAATTCCGCAACTATCTCTGGCTTCAAATAAACCTCATCGCCATATTCTCCACCATTCAAATACATTTGCATCAATTTTGCCAAATCAATCGAGTTAGAGAATAAACCAGCATGACCAGCAATTCCGCCCATCATCGCAGCTCCTTGATCGTGTACAAAACCATGTACCAATTGATTTCTATAGGTTTTGTCGTATTCGGTTGGAATAATATCTTCTAAACTAAATTTTTCTTTTGGATTAAAAGTTGTGCGATACATTCCCAATGATTGATAAAATTTTTCTTGTGTCAATTGATTCAAATCTTTCCCAAAATCCTTTTCTAATTTCTTCTTGAAAATATAATAGCCTAAGTCTGAGTATTCGTATGATTTACGGCCTAAAGATGATTTATAAATATCTTCGTAAATCGTATCTTTAATAGAGTTGATAATATAAATGTTATCTGTAACTTTTATCTGATGTTCCTCATCTTGCTTTCTCGAATAGAAATCTAAATATAATCGCGCATTTTTTACATTGACAGTTTCATTGTAAAAACCAATCCATGGCTTAAGACCAGCTTGATGCGCTAATACTTCACGAACTTTTAAGGAAGATTTGTTCGAGTTTTTTGCATCATTATCAATTTCTCCAATTGTTTGCTCAAGGTTTAATTTTCCTTCGTTTACCTCCAGCATCAACAAAGGCAACGTCGCCGTCACCTTTGTTACAGAAGCGACATCATATAAATCTGTCCACTTCACTTTTTTTAAAGAATTTTTATCTTGAGTTCCAAAGCTTTTATCATACACGATTTTCCCGTCTTTTGCGACTAAAATTTGCATTCCAGGCGTGTAATGATTTGCAATTGCTTCTTCGGCAAGTTTATCTATTTCTAAGAGTTTTTTTTTCCTAAATTCACATTTTCAGGTGCAGTAAATCCTAAACGTTTGATGTGTTTTGTTACAATTCCTTGCCCTTCTTTCAAGTTTTGATTGATATCTACCGGAAATGTTCCATCTGCATCAATTGCTCCAAAAATAACTTGCGCAGCAGCTGCTTGCGCATCTTTTGTATTTTGATAATGAACTGTAACCGCATCTAAATTTGATAAATCAAGATCTTTCAAACCATAAGGACTTGTGAATAATGAGAAGATTTTCTTTTTATCTTTTGGTAATGCTTTCAAAATTGCTTTCGAGTTATCTGACAATTTATATGGTTTGTAAACCGTTTCATTCGATAAAAACGCTCCCGAAATAATCACATCATAATCATTCAATAAATTGATCTGATTTGGATTTGAAATCTTCACCAACTCAACATTTGTATATTTTTGTAAATGTCTCAAAAATTGATCATAATCTGTTTGTTCAAGGGGAACAAAAGCTATTTTTTGATTCAATTTTTTAATTGGTAAAAGTTTGTGTTCATTCTTTACAACTGTCGAAGCTTTCTCAAAAATTTTAGTTGTTAACGCTAAATTTTCAGGAGAATTTAAATCTTCTAAAACATTTGCAGAATTTAAAGTTTTTATTTCATTTAAACCTGTAATATATTTTGCCATCAAAATTTTCTTCACACTTTCTTCTAAACGTGCTTCAGAAATCTGACCTTTATTTATTGCATCAATAATTTTTTGTTTCCCAACGTGTACATTTTGCGAAAACAATAAAATATCATTTCCCGCTACAAATGCTCTATAATCTACATCACCAGCAGGAAACATTTTTGCTACACCATCCATATTCAACGCATCTGTAATCACAATTCCTTTGAATTGTAATTCTCCTTTCAAATAATCTGTAATAATATTTTTAGATAAAGTTGAAGGTATTTTTGGATCTGGTTCTAAAGCTGGAACATTTAGATGCGCCACCATAATTGACTGTACACCTTCATCAATCATTTTCTTGAAAGGTGCAATGTGATATTTCTCTAAATCTGCTTTATTATCTGGAATCAACGGCAAAACTTTGTGCGAATCTTGATCTGTATTTCCATGTCCAGGAAAATGTTTTGCAGACGATAATACGTTTTGCGCACGCATTCCATCCATATAAGCAATTCCTTTTTCTGCAACTCGATCTGGATTTGAACCAAAAGAACGATTCCCGATAATTGGGTTATTTGGATTAACATTGACATCAACTGAAGGTGAAAAATTAAACTGAACACCCATTCTGTTCGCTTGTATACCAATTTGTTTTCCAACTTGATACACCAACTTATTATTGCGTAGAGCACCAAGCGTCATATTCCAAGGAAAACGCTCCACTCCTTTCAAACGCATTGCCAATCCCCATTCTGCATCCATTCCAATTAACAATGGAATTTTAGAAATAGATTGAAATTTATTTGTCAACTCAATTTGATGAGCCGCTTGATCTTGCATAAAAATTAATCCTCCGATATGTTCTTCTTCAATTAATTTTTGAATATCATTTTCATGCACCACATCTCTATTTGTATAGGCTGCAACGATAAATAACTGACCTACTTTTTCTTCCAATGACATTGAATTATACTTCTCATTCACCCATTTCATCTGAATAGAATCTTTGTACAATGGCGAAACGTGTTGCGCTTTCGAAGCTATAGGTAAAATAATTGTTAAGAATACGTATGCGATTACTCTTTTCATTCCGGAATAAATTAATTTTGCTTGTTTTTTCTTTTTTAGAAACATTTTTTAAAGGCCAATCAAGTTAGGATTGGTAAATTTATAGTAAATTGTCAAATTAAATAAATTTATATGAGTATTTTCAGTGTTGTACAGGATAGCATGTTGAATCATCCTGGACTAATAACTGTTTTTGGAGTTGCAGTAATTATTATGTTACTACTTGATTTAGGTGTTTTTAATAAAAATGCACACGCGGTTTCGAACAAAGAAGCGCTTACTTGGACTATCGTTTGGATTTCCTTGGCGATGATTTTTAGTGGAGTGATTTATTTCGTTTTTAAAGAAGCAGATGGACATGCATTTGCCATCAATAAATTTTCGCAATTCCAGGCGGCGTATTGGATAGAAAAAGCCTTATCCGTAGATAATTTATTCGTCTTCATACTCGTTTTTGGATTCTTTAAAATTCCAAAAGAATATCAACATAAAGTCCTTTTTTGGGGAATTTTAGGTGCTCTTCTTTTTAGAGCAATCTTTATTTTTGCAGGTGTTGAATTAATTAAAATGACTTATTTACCATCTTTTTCTATTGGAGATTGGCACTTTAATCTTGGTGATGAAGCAACTCATGCAAATTTTGAAGCAAAACAATTCTTCCGTCCAAATGTCGTTTTAACACTGTTTGGTTTCTTCTTAATTGTCGCCGGAATCAAATCTTGGAAATCAAGTGATGATGATGAAAATCAAGATTTATCACAAAATTTTGGTGTTAAATTGGTACACAAATTCTTTAAAGTTACACCGAATTTTGATGGAGATAAATTCTTTTCTGTTCAAAACGGAATTAAAATGGCAACACCACTTTTCGTCGCTTTAATGGTAATTGAAGTAACTGATTTGGTTTTCGCTGTAGATAGTATTCCTGCTATATTCGCTGTTGCTCCAGACGATCCTTTTATTCTATATTCATCTAATATTTTTGCAATTTTAGGACTTCGTTCATTATATTTCTTGTTGGCAAATTCAATGGATAAATTCAATAAACTACATTACGGCTTAGCGATTATTTTAAGTTTTATCGGAATTAAAATGATTATTATGCCATTCTATCATTTCGAATCGACTATTTCATTGTCAATAATTGGTGGAGTTTTATTAATAACAATTATTTGGTCGTTAATTTCGAATAAATCAGAGGTTAAGGAATAGATTATTATCTTCATATAATGATAAACCCCAAGATTAAATTCAATCTTGGGGTTTATTTTATAATCATTATACCTTACGAAACAACTTCTATCAAACTACCTCTTTCTTCATCTTTTGTGATTTGCAAAGCAACTGGAATTCGATCTTTTAATTCGTCTACGTGAGAAATAATTCCGACAATTCGGTTTTCTTTTTGTAAACTCATCAACGTTTCAAACACGATATTTACCGCATCTGCGTCTTGCGTTCCAAAACCTTCATCAATAAAGAAGAAGTTCTTTTCCGACTTCGCATTTGTTTGCACACTTTCTGCCAAAGCCAAAGCCAAACTCAAAGAAACTTGGAAAGATTGTCCCCCAGAAAGCGTTTTCACACTACGTGAACGACCTTCGTTCAAATAATCTATAATCTCAAAATCATTGTTGTCATTCATTTGTAAACTTAATTGATTTCTCGTCATTCGATGAAATCTCACATTTGCGTTATCACATAATTGTTTCAAATAAATTAACGAAACATATTGCACAAATCCTGCTGAATTAAACAAATTTCGCATCGTTTGTAAATTAGCCGCACGCTTTTTCAACTTTTCCAATTCAATTAACAAATCTTTCTTTTCTACAAAAGATTTATTCAATCGCTCAATTTCAGCTTTTATTTTAGTTACAACTTCAGTAGCTTCTTTCAATTGACTTGTCACAAAAATCAATTTTTCTTCTTGTATTTTATAAATCGTTTCATCAAAAGAAACTTCCGATAATTTTTGCTCTAATTCATGAATTAAATTTTTCAACGTTTCATACAAAATTCGAAAATCTTCCAACTCTTTTCTGATTTGAGAAACATTAAATTTCTGATTTAAAACAAATTGAACCTCTTCAATGTTTTGTATTTGATATTTTTCTAATGCTTTTTCTATTTGATTTTGATTAATAGCCAACTCTTCTTTTAACTCAATAAGTTGTTTTTCAACTAATTCAATTGAAGTTTTTTGAGAAGCTAATTTTGGATTCAATTGATTTAAACTTTCTGTAAATTGAATATAATCTTGTTCAATTTTTGTATTATTTAACTTTAAATCATTCAAATTTTGAAGCACATTTTCTGTTGTTTGATTTTGAAAATCTTCAAATTTCAAGACTTTCAAATTTGCTTGATTTTGCTTGATTTGAGAAGCTTTTTCAGCTTCTTCTAATCTAAATTTTTCTAAAGCATTTTTATATTTTTCAACAGATTCACGTTCTTTCTCTAAAGTTTCACGAAAAGTTTCAATCTCTTTATTTTTATCCGAAATTGTTTTGTCCAAAGCAACAGCTGCTTTCTTTTTTTCTTCAAATAATTCAACATTTTTCGAATCAAAATCTTTCCAAACAAACAAATTCAGATGATTTTCTTGTTCAATTTTCAGATCATTCAAAACTTGATTTTCTTGTGCAATTTGTTTTTCAATAAACTGTTTTTGATCAATCATTTTCTGAACTTCATTTTGTTTTTTCTGAAGCGATTTTAACTTTTCATCAATTTGATTTAATTCATTATTTACAACTTCAAATTTCGTGGAAATATCATCAATTTCAACAATATTCGGATGCTCTAAAGCGCCACAAAGCGGACAAGATTCACCTTCGTGTAAATTATGTGCAAAATGAACCAACTTTTGCTGAACTTCTAATTCATTTTTCTGTTTTTCAATTGATTTTTTAGTTGATTCAAGCTTTTCAAATTCAGAACTAAACCAATTTTCAAAACTTGAAATTTCAATATTATCTGTTTTGAATTGAGCTTCGAAAACATTAATTTGTTGCTTTTGCTCATCTATTTTAGTTTGTTGTTTCTGAATAGATTGTTGCAAATTTTGATTCTGAACAAACCAATTTCCAACCTCCATCAATGTTTGCGCATCTATTTTTGACTCAGCTAAAGTTTTGACTTCTTTTTCAGATAATTTGATTGAAGCTTCAATTTTCTGTTCATTTTTCTGAACCTCTTCAACTTCTTTCAAACCTTTTGCTGTTCTTACTTTTAACTTTTCTATCTCCTCTGAAAAAGTTAAAATTTGAACTATTAATTCTAAATCTGTTTCTTCTTTTCGTTTTATTGGTAAAGTTTCATAATCAGTTTTAATCGCTTCAATTTGGTTCGAAATTTCTTTGATTTGATTCTCGATTAAAGTCAGTTGTTTTTGTTGATTTTCAACTGAAATTGACTTTTCTTCAATCTGATTTGAAAGTTTTTTATGATTTTCTAAAAGTTGAGAAAACGCATTAAAAATCAATTCATAGCGCTCAATTTCAAGTTTTCGTTGATCCATTTCATTTTTCTGAACTGAAACTTTTTCAAAATCAATTTTCTTTTGTTTTAAAGTCTCAAAATCTGATTTCAACGCTTTTAAACGTTGAAATGATTCATTCATTTGATTATATTCTTCTTGAACTTGATTGGTAACTTTTGTTTGCTCAATCAAATTTTCTTCAAGCTCTTTTATTTTTTCTTCCGAAACTTCTTCAAATCCAGATAATTTCCCTTCTAGTTGATTCAAATTCGTTAAGTTTTGAGAATTTAAAGCTGCAACTTTATCTTGTAAATCATAACGATGAAGTCCAAAAATTTCCTTCATCATTTGTGTTCGATCTTTTGCACCCAACTCAATAAATTCCTTGAATTGCCCTTGCGGAATAATAATTGTTCGTTTGAAATTTTCGTAACTCAACCCAATTATTTCTTCTGCTTTCGAATGATTAAGCGGAATCCATTCATTGTCTTTTTGTTCATAAAAAACAACTATTGGCGATTTTACATCTTCAAAACGTTTCGAATTTCTTTTAAATTCACGTGTTGCTCTGAATAATTTTTGTTCAAAATTATAGAAATCAAACTCGATATATGCCAAATTCGATTTCAAATTCATCATATTGTAAGCACGCTTATCTTTGGAATTTAGACGTTCTGTTTCGCCATACAAAACGTACATAATCGCTTCCAAAATTGACGATTTTCCGGAACCTACATTCCCGAAAATTCCAAATAATCCTGCTTCTGTTAATTCAGAAAAGTCAATTGTTTGACGTTCTTGATACGAATAAAGTCCTTCTATGGTTAATTTTACTGGAATCATTATGAATTCAAAATTTCGTTAAACAAATCCTTTATTTCGTCGTTTGGTTCTTGATTTCCATTTTTCGATTTGAAATAATCTGCAAACAATTCCTTCATATCTTTTGTTTGATCTGCAAACTTATACTCAACCATTTCAACCTCTTGATTTTTAACTTTCGGAATCAAATGAATAATTCCATCATGTGATTGATAAATCAATTTTCGTTCATCAGCTTTCAAAAAAGAATCACTTTCTAAAATCAATTCAACCAACGCATTTTGATTTTCATTCAACCATTCTACAGCTAAATTTATATCATCAAAAGTTTTTCGAATAAGCGGTTTTCCATGCTTTAATTCAATTTTATGATAAGAAATAGTTTTATTTGGTTCTGCTTCTATTACCGAAACATACTTGGTTTGACCAGCTTCGGAAAAACTATAACACAAAGGCGAAGAGCTGTACACAACAGGTTTTTCTTCTGTTCCGATGTTCTTAAAACCATGCAAATGTCCAAGCGCTGTATATTGAATTTGAGGCGGAATAGCTTCGGAAAAAATCATATCTGCATTTCCAATTTTAATCGGTTTTTCGCCTTCTGGTTCCTCTAAAATTTCAGCACCTTTTTGGTTCATATACAAATGTGCTATCAATAAATTAACACCATTTTCGTCACAATATTCATCCGCAATATTTTTCCAATTTGTCGCTAAAACTTCATTCAATGCATCTTCTTTATTCTCTCCAAAATATTGTTTCAAACGAATTTCGTTTGCATAAGGCGTATGAATAATTCGAATCGGGTAATCGAAAGAATTTAATTTCAATTCAATCATTCCTTCTACAGATTTTAAAATTTTGAAATCATTTAATTCAAATTCCTGAATTTTTGCATTTGGATAACCAATCAAAATAATTCCACATTCGCGTGCCAACGGATCTGGCGCATCAATCAAACTTGGAGAATCGTGATTACCAGAAATCGCTACAACAGGACGTTTTCCGTTATTCGAAAGTCTTTTTAATGTTTTATAAAATAATTCTACAGCTTCCACACTTGGATTAAAATTATCAAATAAATCGCCCGCAATAAGTACCAAATCGACTTGTTGTTGATCTGCAATTTCGATAATCTCGTTCATCACTAAAATTTGTTCTTCTAATCGCGAAAAACTATCCAATTTTTTGCCCAAGTGCCAATCGGCTGTATGTAGAATTTTTATCATTATTCTTCCGTTTCTGGTTTATTTTTATCATTAAATCGTTGATTGATTGCTTTTAATCGAGCTTTGCGTTCAGCTTCGGCTTCTTGCGCTTTACGTTTCTTTTGATCTAACTTTTTCTTATGCGCTTTTTTATTTGCATCTGTATTTCTACTCATTTCTATTTGGTTTAAAATTAATTTTTCTCCACGCCAAATGATGTCGCAAAGTTAGATTAAATGATAAAGAATTGTAAATCTTTTGTCCAACTAAATTGAAATTATTAACTTGGCTAGAAAGTAATCGAATTTATTAATTTTAAAACATTTATAATGGGAAAAGGCGATAAAAAATCGAGAAGAGGAAAAATTGTGAATGGCTCTTATGGTGTAAAACGTCCGAGACATAAGTATTATTATGAGGAAGATGTTGTTGAAGAAAAACCAACCAAAAAAGCTAAAAAGTAATTTTTTGAAGCTGAAAATCAGGATTGATTTTCAGCTTTTTTATTTTATTCAACTCAACAATAATTTATCCAATGATGAGAATAAAATCTACAATTTAAGCCATTAAATATTGAGTTTATTTGTGCTATCAAAAAATAAAACATGAATATTTTTAAAAAGAATTACAACAAGCATTTTTGTATTATTGGTTGGATTAACACTTTTTAGTTGTAACAATGATGATGATTCAGGAATTACAGAGCAATTAACGCCAAGCGAAATTTTATCCTTTACTTCTTGGGAAACAACTAATGCTTTGAACAATAAAGGACAAAATGTAGCCTTAACAGACACTAATGTTTCTAATTTTGTAGGTTATACCTATTTCAAAAAAGATGATACATTTACTATGTTCAATTTAGATGATACGCCAAAAATGAAAGGAGATTGGTCTGTTTCTGAAGAAGGAAAAACAAGAACAATCGTTGCTAAAAATGATGCAGTAGAAGTTTTGTTTACACGAATTGTTGACATTACAGTTTTAACAAAACAAGAATTTACTTACAGAATTTATCCGTCTAATGATGATAAATCTGTTTATTTCTATATCGTACATACGCCTAAAGCTCACAAAGAGCCAACAAAATAGTGTCACATCAATATCATCCAAATATTTAAATTTAAAAAGCTAAGCGTCAATTGACACTTAGCTTTTTTTGTTATTATTTCACAAATTTATATTCAACATTATTCCAAAAAACATAAGCTCCTTCTTGTTTTAAACTTTCAGGCTTATCTATAATTCTTGGAAAAATATTGTCTTTTGTAATTTTTCCAAAAGAAGAACTTTTACCAGAAGCAGAACTTCCATTTTCAGGATCTACAACAGCATAAGACTCAAAATGTTTGAACAAATAAAATGAATTTGTTGTTTTATCAATTCGACCCAACAATATTTTTCTTGAACCGTCAGTAGCATACAGATTATTTTCTTCTATAGTTGATTTAAATTTAGACGTTTTCAATTCTTCATTGATTATAATCGAATCTTTTTTCAATTCAATAGATTTGACAGAAGGATCTTCGTAAAGCGTCCACGTTTTCTTGAAAAAAGCTTCTGCTTCTACCGGATAATCTTTTCCGTTTATTCCTTTGTAATAGTATGCATCTAAAATTGAAACATTTTTATCGAATTTGAAAATTTCAGTTTCCGTTGGTTGAGGATTCGTAGGCTGTTCTTTGACTGGAGTTGTCACTTCGTCTTCTTGACAAGAAAAGATTACAAAAGCAGCAAAAAAAGGTAATAACTTTTTCATGTATGATTATTATTTATACTAAACAACCTCAAATCTATTCAAAAAGTATAAAATCTATGTTAAATATTCTTTGTTTCAAGCCAATTCTAACAAAAGTCATTAAATACAAAATCAACAACCTCATTATATTTACAGAAACAAAAACAACATGAAAGCAATTTTATTTGCCTTATTTCTATTATTGAATACTACAATTTTTGCTCAATCTCTTGAAATAAAATCGCCGAATAAACTTCCTAAAAATGATCAACGTACAAAGATATTTTTGGGCGGAACAATTGATATGAGAAATTCTGAAGATTGGCAAGCGAAGGTTTCAAAAGAATTGAAAAATGAAAAAGTCATCTTGCTAAATCCTCGTCGTGATGATTGGAATACCGCTTGGAAGCCTGTGAAAGAAGAGCCCGAATTTCGCAAACAAGTGGAATGGGAGTTGAATGCATTAGAAAATGCAGACTATATTATTATGTTTTTTGGAAAAGATTCTAAAAGTCCGATTAGTTTGTTAGAAATGGGATTGTATGCAAAAAGTGGAAAACTTTTGGTGATTTGTCCAGATGGTTTTTGGCGAAAAGGAAATGTTGATATTACGGCAGAAAAATATGGTGTAAAACAATTTGATTCGATAGAAAATGTGTTAGATTATTTAAAAAATATTCTAAAATAATTAATTATAAGAGAGAGAATTAAGTTTTGAATCGAAAGGTTTAACATATAATTTTATTTCTCAAAATCTTATTTTAAAAATTTATGTTTTAGCTTTGAAACCGCTTTAATAGTAAGTTTTACAGATTATGAAACATAATGATTTGGAAATTAATCGGTTGATTGAACGATTAGAATCTTTAGGAATTTTGGTCGAAAAAATCGAGAGTTCTGGTTTTGGTAGCATGTTAAATTTTGAAATGATTTATCAACTTCCTGAACAAAATATTTCTAACGCTATCAATTTTAGACGTTTTGATATACAAGATGTTTATCTTTATTTCAAAGAGGCTGTTAATCAAAAAGGAAATTTACTTTTTATAGAATAAACGAAAAATGCTCAAGAATTTGAGCATTTTTTTATTTCAATTTTTGTAAGTCATTAACTGTATAAAACTTCATATCATTATTCTTCACAAACTTGCAAATCTCTTCTAAGGTTTTAAATTCAGTTTCATAATTATTAATTGCTTTTGCAACTGTTTTATGCGCGTAAAAAATGACTATCTTATTGTTATCCTTTGCATATTGCAACAACGAAATATAATAAGGCACATTAAAATGCTCGTAACTATTATCGATTCCTAAACCAAAAAATAACGGTTTATTTTGATAATAACAGTTCTGAAAATTAGGCGCTTCGTTTCCATAAGTTGTTCCTCTTAAGGTTTTAAAATGATTGAAAAGTAATTGACCCGATTCTACACTTCGATCGCCATAAGGATAAGAAAAATCGGTTACATCAAAACCTTTGTTTTTCATCAAACTTAGCATTGGAGCAATTTCTTTTTCAATAAATTCTTTTCCTCCAAATTCTTTTATATACTTTGTTGTATATACATGAATTAAACCATCCGCAGCAATCTCATTTCCGTTTTGTTGCAGATAAGTTAACTCACGAATTTGACTCTCCGAAAGCTTATCAAAATGCGTTACATAAAACGTTCCTTTCCAATTGTATTGTTTCAATTTTAAATTCGCATTGAACCATTCGTCCACATAATCATCATCAAATGTAAGCACCACTCCTCCTCTATTTGTAGATTTTTTTGTTTCTTTTATCGCATCTTATTCGTGTGTACAGCTATTCAACACAAAAATTGAAATCAGACAAACAAAATAATAGTTGAGTTTTAGCATTCTTTATCAGTAAGTTTTAGTAGTTAAATATATCGAAAAAGCAACTATTAAAATCAGAAATTTTTAAAATTAAGCAAATTTTAATTTTAGATGATTTTGAAGTTTTAAAAAAAAACCACTCAAAATTGAGTGGTTTAGAAAATACTATATTGTAATTTATATCTGCTGATACATAAAGTTTTCACCTAGATAAACGCGACGAACATCTTCATCATTTGCTAATTCTTCTGGCGAACCTTCTTTCAAGATTTTACCTTCGAACATAATATATGTTTTATCGGTAATTGCAAGCGTTTGCGATACATTATGATCGGTAATTAAGATTCCGATATTTTTATCTTTTAACGAACGTACAATTTTCTGAATATCCTCAACCGCAATAGGGTCAACTCCAGCAAAAGGCTCATCTAATAAAATAAAATTAGGTTCTGTTGCCAAACAACGTGCTATTTCGCAACGACGACGCTCACCTCCAGAAAGTAAATCACCACGATTTTTACGAACATGCTCTAACGAGAACTCTTCAATCAAAGCATCTGTGCGCATTTGTTGCTCTTTTTTGGAATGTTTCGTGAATTGTAAAACTGATTTGATATTATCTTCTACAGAAAGTTTACGAAAAACAGAGGCTTCTTGCGCCAAATATCCAATACCTTTTTGCGCGCGTTTGTACATCGCATCGTTTGTGATATCTTGTTTATCCAAAAAAACTTTTCCTTGCGTAGCCTTTACCAAACCAACAATCATGTAGAAAGAAGTCGTTTTACCAGCACCATTTGGTCCTAATAATCCAATAATTTCTCCTTGTTCTACTTGAAAAGACACATTTTTTACGACATGTTTTTTACCGTAATCTTTTACTAAATTCTGACCTTTTAATACAATTCCCATATCGCTTCAAAGATAGGATTTTTGTTATTTAATCGAGTTAATAATATCATATTTTGTGATGATATGATATTTTCCGTTTTCTAATTCTATTAAAACAGCTTGATTATCCTTTGTAATTAACTTCGAAACTTCTTCGATAGATGTTCCTGCTTTTACGACTGGATATGGTTTTCCCATTATTTCGTGAACAGGTTTTTCAGCAACATTTCTATCTTCTAAAAATGCTTGAAACAAATCTGATTCATCCAAAGAACCAACAATTCCATTCACGTCCATTACTGGAATTTGAGAAATTTTGAAACGACGCATACGATCAATTGCATGAGAAGCCAATTCCTCTGTACGAACCGTAACCAAAGGTTTATCAACATGTTCTTTGATTAAATCGACAGCTGTTTTGATTTCTTCGTCCAAATATCCTCTGTCACGCATCCAATCATCGTTAAAGATTTTTCCTACATAACGAGAACCTGAATCGTGGAATAAAACTACTACAACATCATCTGGTCCGAATTCGTCCTTCATTTGCAACAATCCTTTGATCGCTGATCCCGAAGACATTCCAACAAACAAACCTTCTTCTAAAGCTAAACGACGCGTATAAACCGCTGCATCTTTATCAGTCACTTTTGTAAATCCATCAATAATATCAAAATCTACGTTTTCTGGTAAAATATCTTCACCAATTCCTTCTGTTACATAAGAATACACTTCATTTTCGTCGAAGATTCCTGTTTCTTTATATTTTTTGAAAACTGATCCATACGTATCAACTCCCCAAATTTTAATATTAGGATTTTTTTCTTTCAAGTATTTCCCAACTCCTGAAATTGTTCCTCCAGTTCCAACACCAACAATAAAATGCGTTACTTTTCCTTCTGTTTGTTCCCAAATTTCTGGTCCAGTTTGCTCATAATTCGCAATTGCATTTGATGGATTATCATACTGATTGACATACCAACCATTCGGTGTTTCTTGAGCCAAACGTTTAGAAACTGAATAATAAGAACGTGGATCATCTGGCTCAACATCCGTAGGACAAACCACAACTTTTGCACCAACAGCGCGCAAAATATCCATTTTCTCTTTCGATTGTTTGTCTGTAATCACACAAATTAATTTGTAACCTTTGATCACAGCAGCCAAAGCCAATCCCATTCCTGTGTTACCAGAAGTACCTTCGATAATTGTACCTCCTGGAACTAAACGACCATCTTTTTCGGCATCTTCAACCATTTTTAACGCCATACGATCTTTACAAGAATGACCAGGGTTAAAATATTCAACTTTTGCTAAAACTGTACATGGTAAATCCTTTGTAATCTTATTAATTTTAACCAAAGGTGTATTCCCAATCGTTTCTAATATATTGTTTGCGAATTTCATTTTTTTCTAACTTTTAAATTAAAACATTAAATTTTATCTAAAATTAATAGCTTTTGCAGGTGTAATTTTAGATATCATATACGAAGGCAAAAGTAATACAATTGCACAAACTAATAACGCTCCTGCATTTAATAAAACAATTGTGCCAAAGTCTAAATAGACTGGAGCTGTTGATAAATAATAGTTTTCTGCTGGAAGTTTTATAATTCCGAAATATTTCTGAATGAATAATAATCCAAGTCCAATTACATTTCCAGCAATTAATCCTGGTAACATGATAAATAATGCGTAATTGATGAATAATTTTCGGATTCGCCAATTTGTCGCACCAAATGCTTTTAAAATTCCGATTGAATGTGTTCGTTCTAAAATTAATATCAATAAAACCATCACCATATTAATCACCACCACAAAAAGCATGATAAAAAGAATAATGACAATATTTTTGTCGAAAATCGAAATCCAATCATTAATCTGAGCAAAAGATGCTGTTGCTGATTCTGCATACAAATTATATGGAATATTTTCTTGCACACGCTTTGCAACTGGATCAATATTTTCGACATCATTTACAAATAGTTCGAAACCACCAACAGTTGTCGAATCCCAACGATTAAGGCGTTGCACATGCTTGATATCACCAAACATAATTTGATCGTCAAAATTTTTGATATCAGTTTTGAACAATCCAGAAATGGTAAATCGACGATAAATAGGCTTTGTATCTTCTTGAATAAAATACATCACAAACGAACTATCAACATCCAATTTCATTTCGTCCGCAATCTTTTTAGATAATAAAACCTCATCCATTATCGAATCTTTATTGATTCGAGGAAAATGTCCTTTTACCATAAATTTTTCGAAACGAACCGAATCATAATCTGTTCCAACTCCTTTGAACACCACACCACTAAAGTTTTCATCCGTTCGGATAACACCACTTTTATTGGCAATTGCTTGTACATGTTCTATTTCTGGAATCGATTTAAACTTTGGATAAAAAGCTTGATGAAGTGATAATGAATCGGAATTTAATGACGTATTACTATTATAGTTTCTAATCGTAATATGACCATTAAAATCGGCCAATTTTTCTTTGATTGCCATTCTTGCTCCAACACCAGTCGAAATTGTCACCAAAGAAACAATCAACCCTAATGCTACCGCAATTTGACCTACTCGAATAATAATACTCGATAAGTTATTTTTAGTATTTTTACCAAGCGCAATTTTTTTTGAAAACCACCAAGAAAAACTCAAATTATATATTTTTTATAAGATTAAAACTAACTTTAGGCTTTAAATTCGTCTAAATTCAAATGATTCAAAACGAAATGAAAAACTTTGTCAAATATACATCAATTGGTTTACTTAGTTCAGTTATTTTTTTCGGCTTTTCTACTCCAATTTTAGCTCAAAATAATACATCAAAAACGATAGATAATCATTCAACTATTCTTGTTGGAGCAGAAAATACAACGCAATATCTTTCGAAACTAAAAGGTAAAAAAGTTGGTTTAATTTCAAATCAAACAGGAATTGCTACAATTAATGGAACAACGATGCATACAGTTGATTTGTTGTTAAAAAACAACATAAATGTTATAAAATTATATTCTCCTGAACATGGTTTTCGTGGTGATGCTGATGCTGGAGCGAAAGTAAAATCTGGTGTTGATTCTAAAACAGGCTTGCCGATTGTTTCGCTTTATGGCGACAATAAAAAACCAAAAGCAAATCAAATTTCGGATGTTGATGTTTTGATTTTTGACATGCAAGATGTTGGTGCTCGTTTCTATACTTATATTTCCACTTTGCATTATGTAATGGAGGCTGCAGCTGAGAATGGTAAAAAAGTAATTGTATTGGACAGACCAAATCCGAACGGACATTATGTAGACGGACCAGTGATGAAAAATGAATATAAATCGTTTGTTGGTATGCACAATGTTCCGATTGTTTATGGAATGACGATTGGCGAATATGCACAAATGATAAACGGTGAAGGTTGGCTAGCAAATGGTGTAAAAGCAGATTTGGAAATTATTCCACTTATCAATTATACCCATCAATCCAAGTATAATTTACCAGTAAAACCATCACCAAATTTACCAAATGCTCATGCGATCAATTTGTATCCAAGTACATGTTTGTTTGAAGGAACAAACGTCAACGAAGGTCGTGGAACAGATATTCAGTTTCAAGTTTATGGTTCACCATTCCTAAAAAATATGCCTTATCAATATACGCCAACTTCAAAACCTGGTGCAACAAGTCCAAAATTCAAAGATGAAGTTTGTTACGGTGAAGATTTATCGAATGTTCCGTATCAATCTGCCATCAATTTAAAATGGCTTATTAATGCGTATAAAAACAATACGAAACAACCTTTTTGGACGATGAATGGTAAAAAGTTGTGGATTGATCAACTTTCTGGAACTGATGAATTGCGCAAACAAATAGAAGCAGGTTTATCAGAAGAAGAAATAAAAGCAACTTGGCAAAAAGATTTGGAAGCTTTCAAGAAAATAAGAACAAAATATTTGATTTATAAGGATTAAATTAATGCAAGTTAAAAGAAGCGTTCTTCAGAAGCTGTCTACAAATGAATTAAATTCTTATATCAAAGATGATTCTAGATTTGTTCCTGAAGCAATAAAAATAGCTTTCGAAATTTTAAAAAATGAACGAAATGTTCAGTTTTCTGAAATTGAAACAACTCGAATTAAAAATTTAATTTCATCTAAAATTATTTATCATGAAAAAGAAAAAAAGAAAAATTCTTTCGAACCAAATTTAGTTGAAGACATTGAGGAGAATAATGAAGTTCCAAAACTTCATACTAAAACTGAAATTGTTTTTCATTCAAGCGTATTTTTTTCTTTTATTGGAGCTGTATTATTCTATAAAAATCTAAAAAAAATTAAAGACATTATGCTCTTTCATTATGTCATTTTAGTTCTTTTTAGCCTTTTAATGTTAGTTTTTGATTATTATTTGTACGAATATATAGTTAATCATCAAGAAGAATTATCACATATTAAATACAAACGTTTTGGTAATTTCGGGATATTTATAACAATTCGTGGAATAGCAAATTTCATTCTTATTAGTTTAATATGGAATTACTTTTTTGGAAAAGATTTTAAGTATAGGGAATTAAAATAATTAAAAACGGAAGCCAAATTTGACTTCCGTTTTATATGTTTTAGAATGATTATTTTTCTCCTACAACAGCAGAAATAGATTCGCCTAATTCTTTTACTTTTTCATATAATTTTGTTGAACCTTTTTCAAATTCAATTGTAATTTTTCCTTCTCTTGCTTTTATTTCTAAGGAATCTCCTTCTCTCCAAACGTAATTTTTTCCTTCAGTCACTGGTTTTCCAAATACTTTTCCGATTTCTTTGATTGCATTTGCCGACTTTGGTTTATCAAAAATTGCTGAGTATGAATATACTTCGTTGCTATCACTCACACTAACTGAAACATTAGAATGAGTTGTTGAACTTGAATTTTTGCTAACTGATTGTGATTTAGCTGTTTGTCCGTTACAAGCAAAAGCTATTAAAGTTATTGCGATAAATAATGTCTTTTTCATATTTTTATTTTTTTATAAAATTCTGAAAAAGATTAATTTGCATTGGTTAATGAACGGTTAACGAAGCGTTAACACAAAACGAGCTACAAAATAATTGTAGCTCGTTTTTAAGTATTAAATTTATTTATATTTTTTGTCGCAAGAATTTTATCTCCAAGATTTTTAATTTTATCTACAATTTCTTGATTATCTGTACTTTTTTGAATCTCCATTTTAAGTGAATTATCATTCAAAATAATTTCAAAACTTCCTCGTCCAGTCCAGATATAACCAGATTCTTCCAAAATTCCTTCACCAAATTCTTTCTCGATTGTTTTCTTTATAATCTCTTTTTTATCCGAATTAAAAGTTCCTTTCATCGAGTAATAAGACTCCGTATTATTCGCTCTCAATTGTGCAAAAACTGCAAACGTTAATAACATTAAGAACAAGCTTAAATATTTTTTCATTTAAGGTCTATTATTTAAGATAAATATATGAAATTTTTCAGCAAAAAACATTTTATAATTCGTTTAATATTTCAATAGTTAAGAATTCTCCAGTCATCGAATCAAAAGAAAATAAACAGTTTAGACGACTATAATCATTTGCCAAACGATTTGGATCATTATTAATAATTCTTTGATAATCATTATTTTTACGAATCTGAGTTTCATCAACATTTCTATTCAAATCAAAAATATTTTGACCTTCATAAACCTTACAAATTGGATTTGGAGAAAGATAAAATTTAATCGAAACAATCATTTCATCAACAATTTTCATCGAAATACCTTTTTCTTTGTACAATACAATTTTTCCTTGAGAAATATTTTGCTCTGAAATGTCAGATTCAAATTCAGTTTGAAATGATTGAAATAATTCGTCATTTACCGATTTTCCTATCAAAGAAAAATACTGATTTGGATTGGCTTGAAATAAGTTTGTCATATTCTATAGAATTGATTTCATAAAAAAACCTTTCAAAAAATAGAAAGGTTTTGATTAATTATTGAGTTAAAAATCTTAGTTTTCTTTCAAATAAACTCCATCAGCTTCAAAATTATATTGCAACTGAGGTTTTGTAATTTTCGCAATTTCTTCTTTCGATTTTCCTGCGTCTTCTGCATAATGGCGCAATTTCTCAACAGAAATTTCACTTACAAAAGCTTTTCCGTGCACGACAACATTTGCTTTTTCACCATCTAAAGGCATAAAAAATCCATAATCTTTGAAACGCACAAACGACTGTTCTTCGCCTTTTCCAAGATCAACTTTCATCCAACAACCTTTCTTTTTGCAAACAGATTCTATCGTCGAAACAAACTGAACATTTTCCAAAGAATCACCACTTTTCATTTTATCGTATAACTTTCCAAGTTCATTTTTCGTCAATGTATTTTTGATATCAAACGATTCTCCATACACTTGATACGCGTATAAATCGTCTATTTTTGCGGTTCCGTTATCTAAAATTTTTGATTGAGATTTAGAAGCTTTTTCAGTTTTAACCTTGGTTTCTTTTTTCGTTTGAGCATTAGTTGTCAAAGCAAAAGATGTTAAGGCACAAAAAGTTAATATATATTTTTTCATATTAATTTTATTTAGTTCAAATTTAAATAATTATCCATCAATAATTTAATATTTGGATAAGAATTTTCTAATAACTCAGGAATTTCATTCTCTTTTTTCCATTCAACCGACTCAATTCCTTCTTCAGTTTGTGGCAAAGGCAATTCAACACCGTCATAAAAAACTTCGAACCAAAATGTTTCTTTGATAATATATTCTCTCAAAAAATAAATATGAAAAGTTGGTATTAAAAATCGTTTCAACTCCAAATTTGTCAAACTACACTCTTCTTCAATTTCACGAATTGCAGATTGTTCTCTCGATTCTCCTTTCTCCATTTTACCTTTTGGCAAATCCCATTTTCCAAGTCTAAAAATGAACAAATAATCGTCTTGCGGATTACGAACAATTCCGCCCGCAGCTTGTATATGTTTGTAATATTTTAAGAATTTCGTCCAAACATCATCAATATCTTCACTAAAAATATTGACTAAAGTTGCTGCTTTTGATGATAATAAATGAAAAGATTCATCAAATTGAGCTTCATTTTGAAACAAAATATTTTTTGCTTCTGGATTAGATTGGTTGCTGAAAGTTAACAAACTTTCATTAAAAAAAACTTTGTACATTTGAACGATTTGTTACAAATTTATAAAAAACTCACAAGGATATGAAGGTAAATACAAATAAAGTCCGTTTTGCAAAAAATCAACAAGAAGCATACACTTTTTTGTTGGATATGAAGAATTATGAGCAATTGATGCCAGAGGATACAAAATCGTTTGAAATTCACGAATCTGGAAAAGGATTTACGGTTGGTGTTGGTGCTTTACCAAAGGTTGGAATGCGTTTGAAAGAGACAGTTGAGCCATCGAAAATTGTTTTCGAATCTCCTGCACCTGCTTTTGAATATACTTTGACAATTTCTATTGATGCTGTTGATGAGAATTCGTCTGATGTTACGTTAGATTTTGATGGAAATTTCAATATGATGATCGAAATGATGGCAAAAAAACCATTAACATCTTTCATTGAAACTATTGCAGAAAATTTAGGAAAAATAGGCTAAGACTATTTTTCGATAAATAAAATTCCTAAAACTGTTAAATAAACTTTATATTTTAAAGTTATTTAGCAGTTTTTTTATCTAAATTATTTTTTATGAAACACTTTTATTCAAAAATAATTCTCCTACTCTTTTTTACTTTTACACTAAATAGTTTTTTATTTGGTCAATATATTCTGGTAGATACATCTTTATCGAAAGAAGAATTAATTGATAAATTTATTGGAACAAACACAGGTTGTATTACTATTTCTAATATTAATATTTCTGGATACAATAGATCTTATGATGAAATAAGCTATGGTTATTTTACAAAAGGAACTAGTAATTTTGATCTTTCCGAAGGAATTATTTTATCTACTGGAAAAGCAAAAGCTGCTGAAGGTCCAAATGCTACTTTACAAAGTTTTTATGGAATTAATTGGGGAGGAGATCAAGACTTAATTGATATTTTGATACAATCTAATTTACCTCATGACAAAATTTTAAATGCTACATCTCTCGAATTTGATTTTGTATCAAACCTTACAACAGATCAAATTAGTTTCGAGTACATGTTTCTTTCAGAAGAATATCGAATTGATAATTGTGATTATTCTGATGCTTTTGCCTTCTTAATCAAAAAAGCAGATAATTCTGAACCTTATCAAAACATTGCATTAATTCCAAATACAACTATTCCTGTTACTTCATTAACTATAAATGGCGCAAGAGATTGCCCTCGAAATATATCATATTTTGGAGGTTTTAATTCTGCAAATAATCCAACGAATTTCAATGGACAAACAAAAGTTTTGAAAACAAATGCGCAAATAGAAGCTGGTACAAAATATCATATCAAATTGGTAATTGCTGATCATGGAGATTCAAAAGGTCGTTATGATTCTGCTGTTTTCTTGAAAGCTGGAAGTTTTATAGGTTCAAAAAGTTTAGGTTCTGATGTTGTATTATGTCCTGGAACATCTGAAACAATAGATGCGACAACGACAAATGCTACAACCTATAAATGGTACAAAGATGGTGTGGAAATTAGTGGTGAAACAAATGCAACATTAGTGGTAGATGAAACAGGTTATTACGAAGTAGAAATCACATTGAATACTGGTTGTTCTTTGAAAGGTCACATTAATGTTTCTGTACAAGAAGAACCTCAAATATATCAAGATCGTTTTTCTATTTGTGATGATGATTTAGATGGAAAAACACAAATAAATTTAGACGAATATACTGATCGAATTGTAGAAGATTATTATTCTGCTCATCAAGTGAAATATTTTGAAACGGAACAAGATGCTAAAGATAATATTCCTGCTGAAATAACGAATTTCGAATTAAATGAAATTCAGACATCTAAAGAAGTTTGGATTCGTGTCCAAATCGGAACTTGTAAGCCTGTTATTAAAGAAATTACTTTTACATTAAATCATTTAAGTGTTGCAAACGTAATTCCTCCAATAGAAATTTGTGATGAGAATTTAAGCAATGATGAAGAAATTGTTTTATCCGATTATGTTGATGACTTGGTTACAAATCTTGAAGGCTCACCGACATATTACTTAAATGAAATTGATGCTAAAAATAAAAAAAATAATATCAACACAACACAAATTATAAATTCAGATCAAACATTTTGGGTAAGATTTAAACAAAATGGATTATGCGAAAACGTTGCTCCATTGCATTTTATTTTCAAACAATCTGGAAAATCATCAACCTTAAAAGATCTTACAATTTGCAAAGGAACAACAACGACTTTAGACGCAGGTCCAGGATTTAAAACTTACGAATGGTTACATAATGGCGACAAAAATCAATCAATTACAAATGTTCCTGTTGGAACTTATTATGTGAAATTAGGATTGAATGGTTGTTTTTATACACAAGAAGTAAAAGTTATTGAAGCCGAAGATCCAACTATTCAATCTATCGAAATTCAAGGTTCTACGGTGACCATAAAAGTCACTGGATCTACGCTTCCATATCTGTATTCATTGGATAACGGCACTTTTCAATCTTCCAATATCTTCACAAACGTAACTTTAGGAACTCATACAATTTCTGTGAAATCTGCAGCTAATTGTTCGCCTATTTCGAAAGAATTTTCGCTGATTAAACTAATCAATTTTATTTCTCCAAATGGTGATGGTAAAAATGATGTGTTGGATTATTCGCAATTAAAAAGTAAAATCAATCCGAAATTTATCATTTATAATCGAAAAGGAAAATTATTATTTACTGGTTCGGAAGCAAACAATTATACATGGGATGGAAAACTGAATGGAAAAGCGCTACCTTCCGATAGTTATTGGTATATTATCGAATGGACTGAACCAAATTCAACTCAAACTCAAAAATTTGAAGATTGGATTTTATTAAAAAGTACTTATTAATGAATAATTGGATAAATTTTCCTAAAAAGGATTTGATGCTCGAAATTTATTTTTCTGAACAAAATATGGAGGACAAAACTTTATTATTTTGGAATCAAATTAAAATTTCTCCTGAAATATGGAAATGTGATGATGTTATTGAGGATAATTTTTGGGTAGTTGCTGTATACGAAAATTATTTGATTTGGTACAATGATATTGAAGAAGGTTTTAATGTTTCAAGATTCAAAATTAAAGGTGAAATAGTAGAATATAACGCTTCTAAAGATGAATTAAATTTCGCAATTGAAGCGCTTAAAAATAAAATCGAATCTATTTAAAACAAAAAACCAGAAGATTAACTTCTGGTTTTATTGTGATATATAATTTCAAATGATTAGCTCATTGATTTTTCGAAGCGTTTACGATCTACTTCTTTTAAGTGAATTTTACGTAAACGGATGAAATTTGGAGTTACCTCGATACATTCATCAGCTTGGATATATTCCATACATTCTTCCAAAGTCATTTCTGTTTTTGGAGCGATAGAAGATGAATCATCTTTACCAGCTGCACGGATATTGTTCAATTTTTTAGCTTCAACAACATTTACTACTAAATCATTGTTACGAGAATGCTCTCCGATAATCATTCCTTCGTAAACTTCTTCACCTGGCTCGATAAAGAATTTTCCACGATCTTGTAATTTATCAATAGAATAAGGAGTTGATGTACCTTGATCTTTTGAAATAATTACACCTGCAGAACGACCAGCGATTGCTCCTTTGAATGGTTTATATTCTAAGAAAGTGTGTGCCATTACAGCTTCACCAGCAGTAGAAGTTAACATTTGAGAACGTAATCCGATTAATCCACGAGATGGAATTTCGAATTCTAAGTGTTGCATTCCTTCTTTCGCCTCCATAACTAATAAATCACCCTTACGTTGAGTTACTAAGTCGATTGCTTTAGAAGAATAATCATCTGGAACATCAATTACTAATGTTTCATATGGTTCACATTTTACACCATCAATATCTTTTAAGATTACTTGTGGCTGCCCAACTGTTAACTCATAACCTTCGCGACGCATCGTTTCGATTAATACAGATAAGTGCATGATACCACGTCCGTAAACTAATTGTGTATTAGAATCTTCTGTTGGCTCTACACGTAAAGCTAAGTTACGCTCTAACTCATCTTCTAAACGCTCTACTAAGTGACGAGAAGTAACAAATTTACCATCTTTACCAAAGAATGGAGAGTTGTTAATTCCGAAAGACATATTCATTGTAGGCTCGTCGATATGCATAACTGGTAATGCTTCTGGATTTTCTGGATCTGCAATTGTATCTCCAATTTGGAAACCATCGATACCAACAACAGCACAAATATCACCCGCTTTTACCTCAGTAGCTTTTACTTTACCTAAACCAGCAAATGTATATAATTCTTTGATTTTATGTTTTTTGAACGTTCCATCAGGTTTTGTTAAAGCAACCCAATCCCCTTCTTTAATAACACCACGGCTTACTTTACCAACTGCAATACGTCCTAAGAATTTAGAATAATCTAAAGATGTAATTTGCATTTGTAAAGAACCTTCGTAAGCTTCTGGAGCAGGAACATGTTCAAGAATACCATCCATTAATGGAGAAATATCGTCTACACGTACATTTTCTGTATTGAACCATCCTTGTTTAGATGAACCATAGAATGCTGGAAACTCCAATTGCTCTTCTGTTGCATCTAAGTTGAAGAATAATTCGAATACTTTATCGTAAACTTCATCAGGACGACAGTTTTCTTTATCAACTTTGTTAATTACTACTAAAGGTTTTAAACCTAATTCTAATGCTTTTCCTAATACGAAACGAGTTTGAGGCATTGGTCCTTCAAAAGCATCTACTAATAAGATAACACCATCAGCCATTTTCAACACACGCTCAACTTCACCACCAAAATCGGCGTGGCCAGGAGTGTCGATAACATTGATTTTTACACCTTTATACTCTACCGAAGCATTTTTAGAGAAGATCGTAATCCCTCTTTCGCGTTCGATATCATTGTTATCCATGATTAATTCACCTGAATCTTGGTTTTCTCTGAAAACGTTTGTTGAGTGAAGAATTTTATCAACCAAAGTAGTTTTACCGTGGTCAACGTGTGCGATAATCGCAATATTTCTAATGTTTTGCATCCTTGAAATTTATGGGTGCGAATTTACGATAAATTATTTTTAATTACTATAGATTTTATT
Source organism: Empedobacter sp. UBA5924 (assembly GCF_002431085.1). NCBI lineage: Bacteria > Pseudomonadati > Bacteroidota > Flavobacteriia > Flavobacteriales > Weeksellaceae > Empedobacter > Empedobacter sp. UBA5924. The sequence continues at coordinate 10,883 of NZ_DJDM01000013.1, read as the reverse complement.
TAATTTAATGAAATCGCAACAAACGCATGTTATTTATCTTTTTTTATTACCAAAAGGGTTGTATGATATGCCAAAGTTGAAATAGAAAGATGACTTTGGTTTATACTCGTATATATAGTCATTAAATGATTCATTTTTTTCAAATATTCTTCCAGTAGGAATGCTACGTAGCCCTGTTTTTACAGTACCAATAAAATCACCAATTCTATGTTCATACATTACACCACTATTAATTTCTGTTTGTCTAAATTCAAATGTTTTATTCGATTGGTCAAAATAGAATGATGTAACATCCATTTCACTACCAAGAGAAAATCGACCATTATTAAATACATTTTTTTTCATCATTACTCTTTTTGGGAGTATGATATCGGCTATCCAACCATTTTTAAATTTATGCTCATAAGAAATAATTGGAAATGTAGGTACTTGCGAACTTGGGTCTATAATTACAGCTAAACCTAAAAGTAATTTAGTTCTTTCGTTTGCTGTAATCATTATACTACCTGTTAGTAAACCACGGAATCTTTCAAAACTATTTTCGTTTCCATCAACTGATGCAGTAGCAGAATAAATAGCTGTTTTTTTCCATAATTTAGAAATATGACTTGCAGTTACGGCTTCTGAATGATAATGAAAGTTTTGTTTCGTTTCGTTCATAGTAGAACTAAGGTTATCTATATTTGCTGTAGTGTACTTATAATTAAGTGCTGTAGATATTGTCCATTTTTCTTTTTTGAAAAAATACAAATTAGCATTTGCCTTTATTTGTTGAAAGTTTTTCACTTTACTTTCTGGTAAATTAAAGTTGCTATCCTCTAACTTTTGAGAAAATTTATAAGGTGTAAGATTTGTATATTCTACATTAAGTACACGAGTAAAGGGGAATTTATCTGCAACAAAAGCGACAGCTCTTTTTTGAACACTATCCTTTTTTTGAGCGAATGATAAAGTTGAAAGTAAAAGCAATAAACATGTAATTGCTTTTTGTTTTATTGAATACATTAATTTTTATTTGATTTCGTGAATACTCGATTGAAAAAAATTGAAGACAAATACTTTGTCATAAATCTTACTGATATTGTGTTCTTCTATCGTTTTTAAAATTGACTTTAAAGTTGTATCTAACTTGTCATTTACAAGAACAAACCAAGATTCTTTGTTTCTATTTATAGAAATTGTTTCGTTATTTCTAAGATTAGAAATATCCATTAATTTCACTTCTTTAATAATTTCATTTTTTTCAATAATACAAAAATCATGATGTATACAATCTACAATTTCTAATGTCGGATCGTAGCATTGAATAAAACGATTAAGATCTGTTATTTGAATAATTTTATCTTCTTTTTCTGTTGCAGAAAAATCTAGAAGATTTAATTTATTTACCCAATGATTAAAATTTTTCACACTCATACTTATTTATATTTTGTAAAATGAATGGCTAAGAAAAGTATAAAAAAATGGTTTTAATAGTTTTTTATACCAACACTAGATTTTTTTATACCAACCAGAAAAAAAAAGAAGAAGTATAATAAAAACAATGGTTTGTATAAACTTTAATAATGGAATAGATTTATCAATTACCTTTGTTATAGATAAGATTTTTTATAAAAATGAATTCATTGTTACCTCAATCAAAAAATCAAAAAATTATAAATTTTCTAGTAGATAAAAAGTTTAGATTTTCTCGTCATTTGCTTTTTATTGCTGGATTTTTATTAGTGATATACAGTTCTGCATTTGTATCTAATTATTATGGTATCTATAGATATTATGTTATTCTTTTACTGTTTGTCGTATTTGTATTAAAAACATACATCAATATTTATATATTGGTTCCAAAGTTTTTTTTTAAAGGTTACTATATTTTATATCTATTACTATTAACAATTTTAGTTTATGTGGGTATAAATATTATTGGTCAATCATTAGATGTGTTTTTTGGAAAGTATAGAATAGCAAGTCCTAGACAATTTGGTGAAAATATAAGAAGAGGTTATGAAGGGCTTATAGTTGTTGTGCCAATTATTATGATGACTACAACATTAAAGCTTTTTCAGAAATGGATTGAAGATAGTAGGCAAATATCTGAATTAAAAAATTTGACATTTTCAATGGAGATAAATGAATTGAAAAATCAAATTAATCCTCACTTCTTATTTAATATGTTGAATAATGTGAAAGCATTAATTAGAAAAGATCCAGAAATAGCAACTGTAGTTATCATGAAGCTTTCAGATTTTTTACGTTATCAGCTATATGAGAATAATGAAGAAAAAACACCTGTTTCGTCAGAAATAAAATTCCTTACCAATTTTTTAGAATTAGAAAAAATTCGTCAAGAGAGTTTAAATGTAAGTATAGAAAGTGAAGCTAATAATAGTTTATTAAATACAACTTATATTCCACCCAATTTATTTACCACATTTGTTGAAAATGCAATTAAGCATAGTGTAAATTTAAATGATGAGTCAACTTATATAAAAATTGAAATTGCGATAAGTAATGATCAATTACATTTTGTTTGTAAAAATTCAATAGATCCAAATTATATAATTCCAAATAATAAATTTAAAGGCTTAGGACTTCCTAATATCACCAGAAGGTTAGAACTTTTATATGAAAAAACGTATTCTTTAAAAATTAATGCGACAAATGAAGAGTATTGTGTAAACCTAATAATTCCGATATGAATTGTATTATAATTGATGATGAACCTTTGGCAAGAGAAGAAATGGAATTGCTAATTAAAGAAGTTTCCGAATTAGAAATTATTGGAAAATTTTCTAATGCAATGTTAGCATCAAAATTTCTAGAAACAACAGTGCCAGCTATTATCTTTCTTGATATTGAAATGCCTTTTGTAAATGGATTAGAGTTTGCAAAGAGTATCCCTAAAAATAGCCTAATAATTTTTACGACGGCTTATTCTCAGTATGCAATAGATGGTTATGAGTTAGATGCGATAGATTACTTGTTAAAACCAATAGATAAAAACCGTTTAGCGAAGGCTGTGACGAAAGCTGTGTTTTATCATCATCTTCTTTTTAATAAAGTGGAGGAAAATACAATAGAAGAAAATGACGATAATTATTTATTTATAAAAGCAGATCGTAAGCAATATAAAATAAGCTTTGCTGAAATTTTATTTATTGAAGGTTTAAAAGATTATGTTGTACTTCATACTAAAACGAAGAAATTAATAACAGCAATGAATTTAAAAACAATTCATCAAAAAATAAATGCAGATCATTTTATACGTGTTAGTAAATCGTATATCGTAAATACACAACATATTAATTCTTTTGATAATCATACAATTTATATTAAAGAATTTGAAATACCAATGGGGGAGACGTATCGTTCAGATTTTATGCTAAAATATTCGATAGGAATATTAGATTAAAGTTTCTAAAAAAGAATAAAATAAAAAAGCCAAACATTGCTGTTTGGCTTCTTGTGACCTGGCTGGGGCTCG
>NZ_DJDM01000013.1:0-7233 GCF_002431085.1 Empedobacter sp. UBA5924 | reverse complement strand
GAGCTACCAGGTCTCCGTTTTTTCGGACTGCAAATATACGATTATATCTGAGTTTACAAAACGAAAGACGTTTTTATTTTTTTATATAAAAAAGAACGTTTTGACTAAGTGACCTGGCTGGGGCTCGAACCCAGGACCCCAACATTAAAAGTGTTGTGCTCTACCAACTGAGCTACCAGGTCGGTTTCTTAAATCGAGTGCAAATATAGGGCGTTTAATACTAATTTAACAAACGTTTTGTGAAGTTTTTTACAATTTATTAATTAATCATTTCGGTTTTAAGAACTTAAATTTAGATAAATTTTTAGTTTTTTTTTGAAAGATAGAATTTCGGATAAGAAAACTGAAAAAATAAGCCATAGAAACATCATTTTATATATTTGATAAATGATTTATATACTATATTTGTCATCCAGCAAATCTAAATCTATGTGAACCGAAATTATTTTCGGAACGCTATTTAAAGATTGAAATTTTAGAATGAAGAAGAATATACTATATATTATTATTGCTTTGTTTTCGATAGTGTCGTGTAAAAAATCTGACAACCCAGAGGCAGACGTACCCGATTCTGAATATGCAAACAATTGTAATCAGGAAACAAAAGATGCACATTTGTCTAATTTTGCATTGAAAGAATTAAAGGAATTAATAAAAGATCAACCACAGATTATTCATCAAAAATTGAATGATCGTTGTTTCAAGGTTTCTAAACTTGGAAAAAATTTATACATTCAAAATTCAGATCGTTTAGATTCTTTGAAGATTAAAAACAATAATCAAGGAACGATGTTTTTGAATAAAATAACAGCAATACAGGTTTCGCAAGAGATTGTTTATAAATTAACATATTCTTTTCCTATTAAATTCTTGAATCAATATAGAGCAGAAATCAAAAAAGATGCGCCAAAATCTAAATACCATCATTCAAATTCAATCGTTACTAACGAAGATTATCAAGTAACTTATAATGTTGAACGTTATGATGCAAGACGTTTGGAGAATACGTATTCATATCAAATTGATACGTTTGATGGATATGCGAGATTAACTATTTTTTATTCAGAAGACTTACCAGTAGACTAATCATGATTATTTCTTTAGTAGGATATATGGGTAGCGGAAAATCGACTACCGGAAAAGATTTAGCCAAAGCATTGGGTTTCGAATTTATCGATCTTGATGATTTTATCGAAAATAAATATCAAACAAAAATTAGTGAGATTTTTGAAAAAGAAGGCGAATTAGGTTTTCGTAAAAAAGAAAGAGAAGCCTTAAAAGAAGTTCTGACTTCAACAAACATTGTGCTTTCTTTAGGCGGTGGAACTCCTGTTTATTACGATAATATGAATGAGATTGCCAACAATTCAATTTCATTTTTCATGCGTGTACAATTACCGCAATTGGTGAAACGATTGGAAAATAAAAAAGAAACTCGACCTTTAATTGCTCATCTTTCTAATGAAGAAATGATGGAGTTTATTGCGAAACATTTATTTGAACGCAATCAATATTATGAAAAGGCAAAATATACAATCAGCATTTCAAACCAAAGTACATTAGAGATTTTGGACGAAATTATGAAACATCTTAAAAAGGAGAAGATTTGGAATTAATCCAAATCTTCTCCTTTTATAATGATACCTTCAGTATCTTCTCCTCCCTCTTCTAAATAATCATCCAAATCTCGACGATCTTTTTTCGTTGGTCGACCTTCACCTCTTTCACGATAATAATCTTGCGAAAGTTTACGAAGCTCTAACACATCATATTCTTCTTTTGGCGTTGTATCCACAATATGTAAGGTTAATAATTTAGCTCCAATTCTATTATTTGGCACTTGCAATACTTTAAAAGATAAATTTATTTGATCTTTTCTCACCTCAATCGCATCACCTGGAATTATATCTCGCGACGCTTTTGCTACATCTCCATTTACTTTTACACGATTTTTTTTAACCGCATCAGCCGCTAAAGATCTCGTTTTATAATATCTAACACTCCAAAGAAATTTATCTAATCTCATTTAAAACTGAATATTTGTTAGGTTAAACTAATATTTTTTCTAAATTCGCAATATAAATCGAAATAACATGATAAAGAAATTCTTCGTTACTTTAATTGCATGTTCTGCTGTTTTAGTAGGATGTAATAATGATGATGATAACGGTGTGAATAAAGAAACTAAGATTCCAGTTGAAGAACGTAATGCATTAGATGATGAAGCGATTCAACAATACATGGAAGATTTTTACTTCAACTCTAAAGGTGTACTTACAAAATTTGATACCATCAAAGGAAACGAAGATGATGCTTATCCAACATTAAAATCTTTAGCAAAGCAAGATGAATTAGGAATTTGGTATGCCGAAAATCCTAATCATAAAGGAACAGGAAAAACTATTATTTCTAATGATAGTACTTCTATTTATCTAAGTTCTATTTCAACATATTTTGTTGCAACAAATAGTACAGACTACAAAAGAAAATATGGTTCTTTGGATCAGTTTTATTACTCAAGTATAAATACTGGAGATGGTTCTGCTACGCAAGATCCAACTTTTTATTACTTTACACCAACAGCAACTGAAATTAAAAATGGGGTAAAAAGAGAACACATCGAATTAAAAAACTTTGTAGAAGGATTAAAACATTTCAAAACAACTGAACGTGCTACAACTGACTTGTATAACTTTCAAGGTGTAATTATTTTACCTTCTCGTTTAGCTTATGCGAGAAACAAATATTATGTTACAAGCACAGGATTGACTGAATTTTCAGCTTATAGAGATGCAACTATAATTTTCAATTTCGAATTACCTAAAATCGAAAAAAGAACAACAGAATAATTATCTTCAAAATAAGATAATCTTACAAAAACCATCTGTATTGATGGTTTTTTTTTATCTTTAAATTTCAAAATGTATTAGAATTAAACCTAAAAAATGAGTATAATAAAATCTATTATCGATAACGATTTCTATAAATTCACCATGCAATTTGGCGTTACAAAATTGTATCCAGATGTAATGGCGCGCTATAAATTCATTAACCGTGGTGAACATCAATTTCCTGAAGGTTTTGCGGAAGAACTGCAAAAAGAAATCAATGCAATGGCTTCGCTTTCTTTAACCAAAGACGAAAAAAATTTTTTCACAATAAATTGCCCTTATTTAAGTCCTGCTTATTTAGATTTTTTGCAAGGTTATCGCTATGATCCAAATGAAGTAAAAATCACTCAAAACGGTACTGATGTAGAAGTTCACGTAGAAGGATATTGGTATCGTACTATTTTATGGGAAGTTCCAATCTTGTGTTTGATTAGTGAAATTTTCTATAAATTAACAAATGCGCAACGCATTTCTAACGAAGAAATCACAAAACGTACAAGCGATAAAGTTGATTTATACAATCGTCTTGGCGTTACAGTTGCGGAATTTGGTACCCGTCGTCGTCACAGTTACGAAGTTCATGATGTGGTAATGAAAGAATTAACAAACCATAAAGGAAAAAGCTTTGTTGGAACTTCGAATGTTCACTTTGCGCATAAATATGGTGTAAAACCAATTGGAACACACGCTCACGAATGGTTTATGTTTCATGGTGCACGTTACGGATTCAAAATCGCGAATTCAATCAGTTTAGATCGTTGGGTAAAAGTTTATTATGGTGATTTAGGAATTGCTTTGACTGACACTTATACGTCGGATGTTTTCTTTGGACAATTTGATAAAAAATTATCTAAATTATTTGATGGTGTTCGTCATGATTCTGGAGATCCGATTGAGTTTGGAGAAAAAACAATTGCGCATTACGAAAAAATGGGCATCAATCCTTTATTCAAAACGATTATTTTCTCGGATGGATTAAATTCAGAAAAAGTGGAAATGATTACAAAAGCTTTCAAAGGAAGAATTGGATTATCATTTGGAATTGGAACCAACTTAACAAACGACACTGATTTAAAACCTATGAATATCGTGATGAAATTGACCGAAATTTCTTCTATTGATATAAAATGGACAGGTGTTGTAAAACTTTCGGACGAAAAAAATAAACATACCGGAACGCCACGTATGATTGCTCTTGCAAAAGAAATGTTAGATTTAGATGACATTCCATCACATGATGCGCCAGAAAATGATTAAGAATATTCTTTAAAATAAAAAATGGAACTCAATATTGAGTTCCATTTTTGTTATCATTTAATATAATGAAAGATTACTTATTCATTAAATCTTCGATTTCTTCTGCTTCTAATGGAATATTTTGCATCAAGTTGAAAGGTTTTCCTTCTTTCTGAATTACATAATCATCTTCCAAACGAATTCCAAAACCTTCTGCTGGAATATAGAATCCTGGCTCGTTTGTGAAAACCATTCCTGCCACAAAATCATCAGTTAATAAACCATAATCATGTGTATCTAATCCCATATGATGAGACGTTCCGTGCATCATGTATTTTTTGTAAGCTGGCCAAGCTGGATCTTCATTTTGTACATCTGCTTTATCCAACAAACCTAAACCTAACAATTCAGAAGTATAAACTTTTCCTAATTCTTCATGGTATTTGTACCAATTATTCCCAGGAACTAACATCGTTTCCGCTTCTTTTTTACAACGTAAAACTGCGTCATAAACTTCGCGTTGGCGTTTTGTATATTTTCCATTAACTGGAATTGTACGTGACATATCTGATGAATAATTTGCATATTCAGCTGCAACATCAAACAAAATCAAATCACCGTCTTTACATTCTTGATTATTTTGAATATAATGTAACACATTTGCATTATTTCCAGACGCAATAATTGGCGTGTATGCAAAACCTTTTGAACGATTACGAAGAAATTCGTGAACAAACTCAGCTTCGATTTCGAATTCCCAAACTCCAGGTTTTACGAAATTTAAAATACGACGGAAACCTTTTTCTGTGATATCACACGCTTGTTGAATCAATTGAATTTCTTCTGGTTCTTTTACAGAACGTAAACGTTGCAAAATAGGGTTTGAACGTAAATAAGTATGTCCAGGATAATCTACTTTCAATTGTTTTACAAAACGATCTTCGCGCGTTTCTACTTGAGGTGCTTCTGTTACACGATAATGCTCATTTTTATTTACATAAACATTATCTGCTTCTACCATCAATTTGCGCAAAACATTTGGTAAATCTTGTAACCAAAGTACAGTTTTGATTCCAGAGACTTCTGTTGCTTGAGCTTTTGATAATTTTTCTCCTTCCCAAACTGCAATATGATCGTTTGTTTCACGAACAAATAATACTTCCTTATATTTAGGATCGTAAGCGTCAGGAAAAATTAATAAGATAGATTCTTCTTGATCAACTCCAGATAAATAAAAAATATCACGATGTTGTGCAAACGGTAACGTAGAATCTGAAGAAATTGGATAAATATCGTTAGAATTGAAAATAGCAAGAGAACGAGGTTTCATTGCTTTTACAAATTTCGCTCTGTTCTTTACGAATAACTCGCTTGGAATAGGATTGTATTTTGTTGTCATAAAATTTTACATTAATTATTATGACCAAATTTAAGAAGATGTTTTTAGAAAAAAAAGGAAAACCCTCGCAGAAACGAGGGTTTTAACCTTAACCAACCTAAACCTATGAAAAAGCCATTAGCCTTTTATGTTGACAAATGTAAGCTACTTTTTTTAAACTGCAAATTTTTTTTAAAAAAAGTCAATATTTTTTGAAGATCAATATGATAAAACGATAATATTCAATAAATAAGGTTTTAATAAAAATTCAATAAATATTCATTTGTAATATTTGGATTATTATTTATATATTTGCACCTCGAATTTTAGTATAAATAATAACTTAAAAGAAGTTAAAAATGACACATTACGAAACTGTTTTCATTTTGACTCCCGTTCTATCTGATTCTCAGGTAGAGGAAGCAGTTAATAAATTCAATGACTTTGTTACTGCTAACGGTGGTGAAATCGTAGCAAAAGAGAACTGGGGCTTAAAAAAATTAGCTTACCCAATTCAAAACAAAAGAAATGGATTCTACCACTTAGTAGAATTTAAATCAGACAATAACGAGTTAGTTTCTCAATTAGAAGTTGCTTACAAACGTGATGAGCGTGTAATCCGTTTCTTAACTGTGAAATTAGACAAACACGGTATGGACTGGGCAGAAAAACGTAGAACAAAATTAAAGTCTAACTCTAACAAATAAGCAAAGCTATGGCAATTGACGATTTAGCAAAAAAAGCAGCTGGAGGTAGCGAATCAGAAATCCGTTATTTATCTCCTTTAGATATCGAAACACAATCAAACTCAAAATATTGTCGTTTCAAAAAATTTGGAATCAAATACGTTGACTATAAAGACGCTGATTTCTTAATTCAATTCGTGAATGAGCAAGGTAAAATTTTACCTCGTCGTTACACAGGAACATCTTTAAAATACCAAAGAAAAGTTTCTAAAGCGATCAAAAGAGCTCGTCACTTAGCATTAATGCCATTTATTGGTGATCAATTAAAATAATAACCTAAATATTAAAATATCATGAACGTAATTTTAAGACAAGATGTAGAAGGTTTAGGTTTTGAATTTGAAGTTGTTTCAGTAAAACCTGGATACGCACGTAACTTCTTAATCCCTCGTGGATTAGCATCAGTTGCAACTCCAAATAACGTAAAAGCATTAAACGAAGTTTTAGAAGCTCGTAAAGCAGAAGAAGCTACATTAATCGCTGCAGCAAAAGAAAAAGCAGCTAAATTAGATGGTTTAGTTGTTAAAATCGACGCTAAAGTTGGTTCTGGAGACAAATTATTTGGATCTATCAACAATGCAGATTTAGCAGAAGCTTTAGTAAAAGCTGGTGTTGAAATCGAGAAGAAAAACATTAGAATCCCTGGAAATACTATCAAACGTTTAGGAAAATACGAAGCTAAAGTTCGTTTCCACAGAGATGTTGAAGTAGATTTCGGATTTGAAATTGTACCAGATGCTGCATCTATCAAAGCTGCTGAAGAAGCTGCTAAAACTAGAGCAGAATTAGCTAAATTAGATGCTCAAAAAGCAGCTAACGCTAATAAAGAAGAAGGTTCTTTCTTTAACTTCGATAACCCAATTTACGCTAACGACAAAAAAGCGAAAAAAGAGGAAGTATCAGAAGAAGTTGCTACAGAAGAAGCTCCATCTACAGAAGAATAATTATTATTCAACTATATATAAAAAAACCTCGCAATTGC
>NZ_DJDM01000053.1:0-40883 GCF_002431085.1 Empedobacter sp. UBA5924 | reverse complement strand
CACAGTTTTTGGTACAGTGTCGGAAATAATTATTTATCAAATAATTTACAATCCCTTTTTATTATTAAGGGATTGTATATTTATTTTCTAATTTCCTCAGAACTAAAATCATTAAAAAAAGCTTTATTATAATTTGACTTAATAATTGCATTTCTAGAAATGATATAACTTTTTTTATCATTAGGGTTTTCATTCATCCAAATATTTACAATTTCTCGTTCATTTTTAAGGGCATTTAATTTATTTTTATCAACTATCGTTTGATTGTTAAGTTTCAATTGATTTAAAAATTCGTTTCGAGCTTCAGTTTTAGTTAAAACACTTGTTTTATAAAAATTTGTAGAAAAATATCCACTTAGTATTGTAGTAAATAGGAGCAAAAATATAACTCCAAAAACATAATAAGAAAGCTTTCTGTATTTGGTAATTTGAATTTCTGCATTTTCTAAAACCTTTCTATCAGAATTATCTAAATTTAATTTTGCTTCTTTTAAATCCATAATTGAATTCAAAAAATGAGCTTGATATTCTTTTAAAGAATTATCAAAGTTATTAGAAACTTTGTTGTTAATATTTTGATATAAATTTAAATTATTTGAAAATATCGAATGAATTTCTTTCGTCTCTTGAGAGAGATTTGTTTCTAATTTATTTAGTTTTTGTTGTTGAATTTGGATATTTTCAAGTAAATTATTTAATTCAATTTTTGTTAGTTCAATTTTATCTGTTCCATTCAAAAAAGCTTCTAAAGCTAGTTCTAAAGGATTTTTTGTTACATTATTACTTTCACTCATCGTTTAATTTTTGGTTGATTATTTTCACTTTTTTGTTGTTTTAAATCAAATAAATTTGTGTTTTTTAGTAACTGATTTTCAATATCAGTAACTTTCAATTTTCGATCGATTTGAGATAATTTATATCCTTTCTGCTTGTCTAATTTGTAATTATGAAGATTTTTAGTTTCAATATCTTCTAGATTGCAAATACGAGCACCATTAATTCCATTTACATTTTTGCTTAATTCAAAGTAGTATCCTTGAGTAAACATTTTACTAATAAAATCATCCCATGAAGTTGCAATCGTTTTAGAACTAATAATTGCATTTTTTATATTTTCTTTTTCGATTTTACCCATATCTTTTGCTGTAGGAAGATTTCTTTGCTTAGCCATTTTATCACAAACTATTTCAGCTTTTTTTCCAATAAAACTATCTGGAATAACATTTTTTCCAATCATATTTAATCGGTTTGCCGAGATATGAACATGCGGAGTTGCTGTATTTCTGTGAATATAATATTCAAGTTGAACATCATCAGGTATTCCAATTCTTCTACAAAACTCATCAACATGACTTATCCAATCCTCTTTTGTCCAATTTTTCGAGACTGATTTATGCGGAGAAAAAACAGCTTCAATAAATGGTTTTGAAACTTTTAAATTCATTTTAGCAACCAATTGCTTTTCTTCAAAACGCTCTTTTACAGTTTCACCTGTTAAATTACTTGCTTGTAAAAGCTCAGCACCTTTTTCTATATTTGCTTTATAATTGCTTGCAGCCAAACTTCCTTTAACTGATTTAATTTTAGCTGTAAAACTCATTTTTGTAAGTATTTATCAATCTTAAAAATTGTATTTTCTAAAAGCTTTTTATAAAATTCTCGTTCAGATTTATTCCATAGTTGAGATTCAAAATGATTCTTAATTCTTGAAAAATTTGTTCGATACTCAATGAGTATTTTATTCTCTTCTGCATTTGGTAAAATGATCTTAAAACCTTCTACATTTTTAATCCCTAATCGGATTAATTTTGCAATACTCTCACCTGTTAAAGTTGATTTTTGTTTAAGCATTTCTAGTTCAGATTTTGTTAATCTTACATTCAATCTTTCGGTTAAATACTCTTTTTCTTTTGTTTTATTTTTAGAATTATTTCCTTCATTATTTCGTAGACTTTCGTCATTCCATTTTTGTAAATCATTTAAAAAATTATTTTCCATACGTTTAGTTTTTGGTTAAAAAAATCTTTGATTTTTAATGTTTGTCGACGTCAGGAGCAAACCAAGTAGAGGTTGTAAAGGTGCAATTTTGTAAAAATTGTCGCCGGCGACCACTACTTGACCTATAGACTCCGATAATATTTTTCGCCTACATAAAGAAATCTGCTAAATCGACACCATCCGTTTTTTGAGAAGCTGAACTTAGTTTTTCTAATAAATTTGAAACAGTGATATTAAAACCTTCTTTATTCAAATTAGTAGCTTTTTCATTCCATTCATCATATGTTGTTGATCCATTTTTTTGAATCTCACAATCAGGGTAAGCAACTATTTTTCGATGTTTTATAGGAAGTAATTTTTGAAATTTAAATTCATTTTTTGCTCCACATGCTAACCATAAAAATTCAGGAAAAACTATACTCATAATACACGCAGTTTTTTCGCTTTCAACTAAAGCGATGACATTACTTTTGTATTCATTAATAAGATGTAATCCGAATAAACATTGATTCAAATTAAACTCATTTATGATGTTATTTTTAATCATAATAGAATGAATCCAGTTTATGTTTTTTGTCCGTTTTCCATTTTCATTATACCAAATTATTTTACCACCTCTGATTTGATTTTGATTATCAATTTGCCAAAAAATAGTTCCATTTTTGAACTCTTTACAAGTTCCTATTTTATATGTTTTTTGAATCTTATCACAAAGTAATTTTCCGAAAACAGACTCGAAGTAATTCAATAAATTATTGTCAAGACCAAAAGAATTATTAACCAAATCTATTGAATGAAAACTAGGTTTTAATTCGATTTTCTGATTATCAATTTCTTGATTGTTCGTAAAAGAATTGTTAGATGGATAAATTTTATATGAGCATTTCACTTCCCGATCACAGCGTCCAAAATTTGATAAAAACTCGCCTGTTTCATTATCTATCATACCTACAAATGTTTTCTTTTGACATTTAGGACAAATAAGTTTTCTTGAAGATTTATCTAGTGTATATCTGTATATATTTTTCATAACATTGCATCAATTGCATTCTAAATGCACTTATTTTATATTTTAAAATTCAGTATTCTAATCATTTATAAATTATAATGTATAAAATGCAAAAAGTGTATCGTAAAAATTAAATAATCTGCTTTTCATACAAGCCGTGACCGACTTTTCTAAATAATATACGATCATTTAGAAAACTTTTTAAACTTTGTTCTTTCATTAAATTAGACTTACAAATTATTTTTATTGCTTCTCCTGTTTTAAAAGTATTAGGAAGTGTATCAAAAACCTTTTTTTGAATTTCAGTCAAGGTTTCATAATAATTAGAATCGATTTTCTCAAATACTTTAAGAGCAGTTTCAAAAAAATAATCTCTAAGTTTTATTGCTGATTTCACAGTATCAATATCAATTTTGGACAATGATTTTTCTTCACAAAAAGAATTAATCACTTCAAGAACAATTGAAAATCTTAGTACATATTGTTGAAGCTTAACAGCTACTCCTCTTTGGTATTCGAAATCAAATATCATTTTATCTGAATTTTGCCATTTATAAAGATGAAATTTAGCTTGATCATCAAATTCTAAAAGAACATCATTCTCGTTTGCGTCAGTATATATTTTATTAATAAAATTAGAGTACCAATCAATTGTAGACTGATTCAATTCTCTATCATTCCATTTATTATTGACATATTGATGAGGAAATGAAAATAAAAATCGATCAATAAAACCATTCTTCATTTTAGAATTTTTAAAAGTAGTTTCTAATATAGCTTCCTGAATACTACCAATAATATCAATTTTAGTATCATCAATCCTAAATTCATCTCCACCTGATCGATTTTTTACAATAGGTTTCCCTGCCCATAAACTTAAATACAACTCCTCGTCTCCTGAACCTCCATGATATTTATTAAACGATTTCAAAAAACCTGCAATTTCATCAGAATATAATCCAACTCCTCTTGGATTGTTATAATGAGATTTAATTAAAGCTTCTGTCGTAAAGTCATTCAATAACAACTGAGTTAATATTGGAGCTATAGAATCACCTTTTTTTTCAGGAGTCATCTTGTCGTATTCTCTTTTTCTTTGCTGAAATTCAAAATTGTTCTTTTGATCTATTTTGAATAATTCATTTAAAAAAAATGAAATCGAATGACTTTTAATATCTCCAGTTCTTCCTACTAAAACAATAAAAATAATGGACTTCTCGATCCAGCCATTTTTAACTTTCAATTGAACTTTATTACCAATAGCTACTGATACAGCATATAAAATTGCAGAACTTGAATAATCAATTGGAAAATTCATTGTTTGTTTCAATTCTAAAATCAATTCCTGTACTATTGGTGGGAATATTTCCAATGGAAAAATATTTTTCCCATACAAGTTTCTATGATCTACATGCAATTCCCTTAAAACTCGTCTACTTTGACTACTCTCCATACTATCTTAAGTATTTAAAGTTAATTAATCGATTGTTTTCATCATAAATAGAACTATGAGGTATTAGAAACGGTTTAGTATTCGTATTAGCTTTTATAATACCTAAGTGAATTTTCTTTCTTATTGATTGAGGTGTAAGGCGTAATTTAATAGCAACTTCTTCTACTGTATAATTCTTTTCAGGCTCTTCTTTTGTTTTAAGATTGAGACGATCAAGTTTCTGATCAATTTTGGTCAGAAGATCTACCAAAGGTTCGAATGGATTGTTCATATTTTATATTTTTAAAATTTTACAATCACAATTTATGTTCGATTTCAGGTTTTTCTATTTTTTTAGATTCCAAACAAATTCCAAATTATATTTAAATGATAATCAATTAATTATTCTTTATAAAAAAAGAAAATTTCTTATTTTATCAATAGGAAATTGAATATTTTGGAATTTTTATTTTCCTTAAATAATAGATATTCTGCAAATTAGATACAAACTTGATAAAGTTTTCTTTTAATATTACATGTAAATCAATGTAGAAACTTTTAAAAATTATTCTATAAACATAACATCTGCTTAATGTATGTCATTATTTGATTTAATATTTTTGTGCAACTTGGTAATATGCATAACTCTACATGAATCAGTTCAAAAAAATATATGATGATTACAAACACAAAGTATACTACTTTGTAAAAAAATACATTTCGAATGAACAAGACATCGAAGATATAGTACAAGATATTTTCATTCATGTTTGGAAGCACCAATCTAATCTAACAACTGAAAATTTTGAGGCTATTATTTTTAAAACTTCAAAACAAGAAATAGCAAATTTCTATAGAAGGAATAAACTACAATTTTCTTTTATTGAGAACGATATTATAGACGATGATAATATTGTTGAAGAAATTGATCCTCAAAAATTCACAAAGGCATCGCGTTTATTAGAACAATTACCTGATAAAACTAGAGATTTTTTTATTAAAAATAGAATTGAACAAATAAGCTATTCTAAAATTGCTAAAGAAAATAATTTATCAAAAACAGCAGTTGAGAAACACGTAAAAAAAGCTATTTTTTACTTGAAAGCTAACTTATAAAAACATTCTTCTTAAAAATATATGTTAACTTAATATTAACGAATTAACATTTAGGTTGCCGTTTTTAACTTCTTGCGTAATTATAATAAAATGAAATTGAATAAAGATTTTGATGAAAATTGGAAAACTGTATCTGATGAAAATAAAAAAATAAATAAAGAAACAGATGATCGAATTTGGAAAAAGATATCAGAAGAAATTGAATTAAAGAATAAATCTAACTTTAATTGGTTACGTATAGCTGCCGTTATACTGCCGTTATTAGTTGTTCTTTATTATTTTATTAATTTTTCTAAACAAAGTGGTAACATACAACAAAATGAATTGTATTATGAAACAACAACATTTGTTAAAACATTTCAATTATCTGATGGAAGTAAAATAAAACTTGATCCAAATAGTAAACTAACAATTAACAATGACTTTGGTGTTAAGAATAGAACTATAAGTATTAAAGGGAGTGGATATTTTGATATTGCTAAAGATAAAACAAAGCCATTCAATGTGATTACAAATGGATTCAAAGTTCAAGTATTGGGAACTAAATTTTATTTAAATCAATCTGAATCTGAAAGTAAGGTTGATTTATTAGAAGGAAAAGTGAGTATTAACTATAACAATCAACATATTATTTTATTACCTAACGAAATTTGGATTAATAATTCATCTCATAAAAATTATCATTACTTAAAGCCTATAGCTAAAAGCAAATATTCATTTGAAAATAAAACATATGACGAAGTTATTAAGCAGTTAGAAAAAAGATATAATACTGAAATAAAGTATCCAATTCAATTTAAAGACAATAAAATAAATGGTGAATTTGAAGGAAATTTAGAAGATATTTTAACAATTGTGAGTTATCCTTTTAATTTAAAAATAGAAAAAACAAAAGAACATAAGATAAGATTAAAATAAAAAGCATCGATAATGGGGGTTACCGATGCAATAAACTGAACAAAACTCGTAAGAATTAAACAATTTATTTTTCAAAACTATGAAAAAAACTGCAATTTGCATTGCTGTATTGGGATTTTTGTGCAATCACACAATCACTTACGCAGCAACACTTACTAAAACTGAAGATGTTGTTGTACAGCAAATTCCTTTACCAAAAGTATTAGAAAAGCTAAAAACTACTACAAAAACACAATTCTTTTATTCAGTTACTGACTTAGAAGATATAATGGTTGATGATAAAAAAATTAATTATAAATCATTAGATGAGACATTAGATTTTTTAAAGAATAATTATCCTATTGATTATTCAATTCAAAATAATACAGTAATTATCAAACGTATTTCAAAGAATGATTTTACCCAAAAACAAGAACAAACTACTGATGAAAAACAGAAAATTGAAGATTTTGATCAGGAAATTGAAGTTAAAGAAGTTGTTGTGGTTGGATATGGTAAACAAGAACGAAAAAATATTTCAGGATCTATTTCTTCAATTAATCAAAAAGATACAAAAGATATAGTATCTGGAAATTTTGGTGAAATGATAGCTGGTAAAGCAACAGGAATACAAGTTTCACAATCAAATGCCTCTCCTGGCTCATCACCAACAATACGAATTCGTGGTATTGGAACTTTAACTGCTGGTTCTAATCCATTAATTGTTGTAGATGGTTTTCCTTTAACAGAAGGAACAAACTTAAATTCGATTGATCCCAATTCTATCGAAACCATTGATATTTTAAAAGATGCCGCTTCTTCTACAATCTATGGCTCGCGTGGAGCTAATGGTGTCATTTTAATACAAACTAAGCAAGGTAAACAAGGAAAAATGGAGATTACGTTGGATACGTATTATGGTATCCAGATGCGAAATGATAATACAAAATTAGTCAATGCATATGATATGGCTACTTTCTTGAAGGAAGCTAGAGATAATAATTATTTATCAAAAGGTAAAGGAAGGAGTATTAATGACGATACAGCTACTCGCAAAAGTAAAGGAGCTACTTTACGAGAATTAATTCCAGATTACTTAACTCCTTATCTCAATAAAGAAGCTGGTTTAATTGATACAGATTGGTTAAATACAATTTTTAGAAAGGCATCAGTTAGCCAAACTTCACTTTCTATTACAGGAGGTAATGAAAAAAGTAAATATTCTTTTACAGGAAGTTATCTTAATCAGAAAGGAATAATAATAGGAACAGATTACGAAAAATTTTCAAGTAATATCAATTTAATTACTCAAATAAACGATAAATTAAAAATAGGCTTTTCTATTAATCCAATGTACTCGAATGGTGATACACTTGATATGGAAGGAGGAGGAAGAACATACAACTTAGTACAAATGGCTACTACGATGTATCCTTTTTTTGCACCACGAGATAGTAAAGGAAATTTAATTATTTCTCAACAGATAAAAGACAATACAGCTACAGATGGAGCTTTGGTAGAAAATCCTGTTGCAATTGCAGAAATGACAAAACGACATTATACTCTTTTTAAAACTTTTGGAAATATATATGGTGAGTTAGAAGTGTTAAAAGATATAAAGTATAAACTTTCTATCGGAGGAGATTATACTAATTATGAATACAATTTTTTTGACCCTTCAAATGTAGGCTCTTATAGAACTGCAGCACCAGATGTTACTGTTGCAAATAGAGTAGATTATATTACAAAAAATTATATTGTAGAGAATTTATTGACTTTTGACAAAAGAATTGGACAACATAATTTCAACACATTGTTAGGACAATCTTTTCAACAAGAAGATAGAAATTATGTAAAAATAAGTGCAACAGGATTTCCTGATAATAGCATTCCAAATATTGCAGGAGGTACATCATTCAAAACAGATGTAGACCAATTTAAATGGACGTTAATTTCCTACTTTGGACGTCTCGCATATGATTATAAAAATAAATACAATGTTATGGCTTCTTTGAGAAGAGATGGATCATCTCGTTTTGGAGCTAATTCAAAATGGGGTAATTTTTATGCTTTCTCATTAGGTTGGACAATTTCTAATGAAAACTTCTTTCCAAAAAATAACTTTATAAATCCAATTAAATTTAGATATAGCTACGGAAGTAATGGAAATAATCAAATTCCAAACTTTGGTTCTTTATCATTAATGGTTCAGGATAACTATGTATTTGGAGGAAACTTAGCTCCTGGATATATATCTTCAACAGCACCAAATCCAGATATTTCTTGGGAAAAATCATTATCAAATAACTTCGGTATAGATTTCTCATTATTCAGAAAGTTTATTAATATATCAGCAGATTATTATGTTCTTAATCGTGAAGGATTACTTTTAGATGTCCCTGTTCCGCAACAGTCTGGCTATACAACTTCTTTGCAAAATATTGGAAAACTAAGGAATAATGGTTTAGAAATTCAAATCGCTACAAAAACAATAAATATTAGTAATGATTTTACTTATAATGGAAGCTTGAATTTTTCAACAAACAAAAATAAAGTTTTAGCATTAGCAAATGGACAAGAAAAAATTACAACAGGTTCAAATAATTTTTCTGTAACAAAAGTTGGAAGTCCTATTGCTGAAATGTATGGCTACAACATTACAGGAATTTACAAGACACAACAAGAAATTGATAATTCACCACATATTAATGGAACTATGATTGGTGATTACATTATGCAAGATTTGAATAATGATGGAAAAATAGATCAAGATGATAAAAAAAGTTTCGGTTCAGGAATTCCAAAATACATTTTAGCATTTAACAATAGTTTTAAGCTTAATAATTGGGAGTTAAATTTCACTTTATATAGTGAATTAGGGAGAAAAGTATACAATGGAGATATGGTAAATACATTAGAATCTGGTGAAGGATTTGGGATGGCTTCTCAATATTATTTTGATAATAGATACAATGCAACAACAAATCCTGATGGATTTTTTGCAATGCCAAATATGAATTTTTCTAATAATAGAAAGGAAGCACGTACTTCAAATTTATTCTTTAAAGATGCTGATTATGTTCGATTACGATCAATAAAATTAGCTTATAACTTACCGAAAAATCTATTATCTAAACTTAATATAGCTTCTACACAAATTTATTTCTTAGGAAATAATTTACTTACAATTACTTCTTATAAAGGTCTAAATCTTGATGCAAATACAAATAATGTATTAACACAAGGATATGATAGTGGTTACTATCCAGGAAATAAAGTATTCTCTTTTGGAATGAACATGAAATTTTAATAAAAACTACAATGAAAAAAATAATTATAACTCTTTTTATAGCAGGTTGTGTATTACAATCTTGTTCTTCTGATTTATTAGATACTTCTCCAGATAGTTCTAAAGTTACACCAGAATTTTATAAAGATGCTGCTCAAATAAAACAAGGTTTAAATGCAGTTTATGCGTCATTACAATACAAAGGTCAGTATGAACTAGCTATGTTAACAATTGGTGAAATTACTTCTGATAATACATATGATGAAGTTCCTGCAAATGATGGTTTTACATATGGGGAATTAGATTTTTTTACCATACAACCTAATAACTCTTTAATCGCAAATACCTGGAAAGATAATTATGTAGGAATCCAACAAGCAAATATCGTTTTAAATCGTATAGATAAAGTTGTAGATATGGATGAGAAATCAAAGAATGAGACAAAAGCAGAGTTGCGATTCTTACGTGCAATGATGTATTTTAATCTTGTTCGAATTTTTGGAGATGTGCCACTTGTCACAAAAGAAACAACTAATGTAAATGAGTTTTTTGGACAAGGAAGAACTTCGCTACAAGAAGTCTATCAATTTATTGAAACTGAACTTAAAAATTCACTTACTAATTTACCTATTGTTGCTTCTCAAAAAGGTAAAGTTACAAAAGGAGCGGCTTTAGGAATCTTAGCAAAAGTATTAATTACTCAAAATAAATATAATGAAGCTCTACCATACTTGAAAGAAATTGAAGCTTTAGGTTATGAATTACAAACAGATCCTAATAAAATATTTGATGTAGCGAATAAGAATAATTCAGAGATTATTTTTGATGTTCAATTTACTTCAGGACTTAATGGTAATACAGAAGGTAGTACTGCGTATCAAATGTTTATGCCTTCTGGATTTGTTTCTGGCGCAAAAGGACATAATTTGCCTACTAAAGAAATCTACGAGCTTTTTAGTATGAATGACAAACGAAGAGATGCATTTATTGGTAAGACTAATAATAATGTTCTTTATACAAAAAAACTACAAAAAACATCAAATGATGTAGCTGATGGAGGTAGTAATGTTGTAGTATTAAGATTAGCAGATATTTATTTATTACTAGCAGAATGTTATGCTAATTCGAATGATTTTTCAAATGCAAATATTTATCTCAATAAAATTAAAACACGAGCAAGTATTCCCTCAGTCAATTTAACTATTAAAAATGATTTATTGAATGAAATTGAATTAGAAAGAAGAAAAGAATTAGTTGGTGAAGGACATAGATGGTTTGATTTAGTGCGAACAGGCAAAGCTATCGAAACTATGACAAAGCATTTAGCAAATACTCCTGGTTATGGGACAGCGATTATAAAAGCTAACAATTTATTAATGCCAATTCCTCAAAGCCAAGTAAATACAGATCCAGCAATTAAACAAAATCCTGGTTATTAATTATAAAAAAATCTCAAAACAATGAATAAATTATATATCTATCTGATACTGTTTTTTTTACCAATTATTACTTTTTGTCAATCTATCTCATTATCAAAATTTCCTGATAATAAAGTAATGGTTGTAGCTCATAGAGCTGATTGGAGAGAAGCTCCTGAAAATTCTATATGGGCTATAAAAAAAGCCATTGAAAAAGGTGTGGATATGGTAGAAATCGACTTAGCATTAACAAAAGATAGTGTTCTAATTTTAATGCATGATACAACAATTGATCGTACAACTTCAGGTAAAGGCAAACCAATTGATTATACGTATGAAGAAATTAGTAAATTAAATTTAAGAGACGGATTAGGAGTTGTTACGGATATGAAAATTCCTACTTTAGAAGAGGTTTTAGATGTTACAAATGGTAAAATTCTGATTAATTTAGATAAAGGATTTGATTATATCAGTTTAGTTTATCCTTTGCTAAAAAAACGTAAAATGTTTGACCAAGTTTTATTCAAAGGAGTTGAGTCTTATAAAGAATTTGATGCAAAATATTCTTCAATCAAAAATGAAATTCATTTCATGCCAATCATTCGTTTAAATAAAAATGAAAGTTGGGATAAAATAAATGAATATATTAAGAATTATAAAATATATGGATTTGAATTTACTATAGGTAATGACGAAAAAAATATGATTGATTTTAAGAAAATTAAAGATCAAAAAATTAAAGTTTGGGTTAATTCGCTTTGGCCACAACATAATGCTGGACATGAAGATAATAAAGCTTTAGATAACCCCAATATTTATCAATGGTATATAGATAATAATGTCAACGTAATTCAAACAGATCGCCCAAATGAATTAATTCTTTTTTTGAGAAAAAATAATATGAAGTTTTAGATTGTATTCTTCATCAGTGTTAAATGTTTTACTATAAAGTCGAAAACTATATGTTTTCGACTTTTTTAGTTTCTACAGAAAATCTTAATAAGATTACACTACAAGTTATAGATTTTTAGTCTATGAAGTAATAAAAAGTTATAAAATTATTAGAATTAAAGTAGTGAAGGATGATATTAATAGATAGAAATTCTAGCAACTTGGCTAGCAACCAAAAATAATAAAGCCCTAAACATAAGTGTTTAGGGCTTTATTAGCGGAGAGTGAGGGATTCGAACCCCCGGAGGTGTGACCCTCAACAGTTTTCAAGACTGCCGCATTCGACCACTCTGCCAACTCTCCAATAACGCAGTGTATTGCGGTATTGCGAGTGCAAATATAGAACGCTTTTTCGTTTTTCCAAACTCTGAAATCAATTATTTTTAAAATAATTTTTAACAAAATGATTCTCAATAGAATATTTTTTATTCTTTTTTTTGAAAAGAGTCGTTTATATCTTTGTTGTAATTAATTTTAGTCATGATTAGAAGAATTGAAGAAGTAGATTTTGCGA
The DNA here is from genome assembly GCF_002431085.1 of Empedobacter sp. UBA5924. NCBI lineage: Bacteria > Pseudomonadati > Bacteroidota > Flavobacteriia > Flavobacteriales > Weeksellaceae > Empedobacter > Empedobacter sp. UBA5924. Next base: position 28,259 of record NZ_DJDM01000053.1, on the reverse strand, counting down.
GATTGAGAGACATTTGGGAAAGTTCGGTTAGTAACACACACCATTTTTTAGCAGAAGAAGATTTTGAATATTATAGAGAAAATTTACCTAATTATTTTCCGCATGTAGCCTTATTCGGTTACGAAATTGAAAATCAATTGGTAGGATTTGTAGGTGTTGCAGCACAAAATCTTGAAATGTTATTTATTCACAATGATTTTCGAAGAAAAGGAGTAGGGAAGACTTTATTAGATTTTTCTATTCAGGAATTGAATGTGAAATTGGTTGATGTGAATGAACAAAATCAGCAAGCGATTGATTTTTATTTAAGCCAAGGTTTTAAGGTTACTTCTCGTTCTGAAAAAGATAACGAGGGAAAAGCTTATCCTATTTTGCATTTGAGTTTATAATTTCGGGAGAGAAGCTTAACTTTGTCGCATATTTTTTAGCCATGCATTCATCAACAGAATTATCATCAACTCAAAAAAATCGCATTCGATTCGCTGTTTCGCTCTTCTTTTTTTCGCAAGGTTTAGCTTTTTCGTCTTGGGCAAGTCGTATTCCGACGATTAAATCAGATTTAGGAATTTCTGAAGGACAATTAGGAACTTTATTGTTGTTAATGCCGATTGGACAGTTGTGTACAATGGCGCTTTCAGGAAAATTAGTCGCGAAATTTGGAAGTAAAAATGTCTTACGAATTGTCGTATTAATTTATCCATTGATACTTTGTTGTATAGGTTTGGCTCAAAATTTTTATCAATTAGGCGCTGTATTGTTTTTCTTTGGAGTAATAGGAAACATGTGTAATATTTCGGTGAATACGCAAGGAGTTGAAGTCGAAAAAATATATGGAAAATCGATTATGTCCTCTTTTCATGGCGCGTGGAGTATAGCTGTTTTTACAGGTGCTTTGATTGGTTTATTGATGATGAATTTGCATGTGAATACATTTTATCATTTTGTGATTATTTATGGCTTAATTATTTTGAGCTGGTTCATTAATAAAAAATATTTAGTCGATTCTACATCAACTCCAGCGAAGGAAAAGAAATCTATTTTTTCAAAACCAGATACTGTTTTGGTTCAACTAGGAATTATAGGTTTTCTAAGCATGGCAACAGAAGGTGCGATGTTCGATTGGAGTGGTGTTTATTTCCAAGATATCGTAAAAGCACCTCAAAATTTGGTTGTCGTTGGTTATGCTTCGTTTATGGTAATGATGGCAACAGGACGTTTCGTTGGTGATTATTTTATCAGTAAATATGGAAAACAACGCGTGATGCAAATTAGTGGAATTTTGATGTTTTCTGGTTTGATGCTTTCAGTATTTTTTCCTCAATTTATTGTGTGTACAATTGCATTTATGATGGTTGGATTGGGTGTTGCGTGTAATGTTCCGACAGTTTATAGTGTAGCGGGAAAAAACAAAAATGTAAATCCAGGCGTTGCATTGGCAATGGTTTCGAGTATCTCTTTTTTAGGATTTTTAATGGGACCACCACTGATTGGTTATATTGCTGAAGCTTTTGATTTGAGATATTCTTATGCGTTATTTGCTTGCTTTGGATTGATTATGGTTTTTATGGTTGGTAGAATGAAAATCTTTAAAAACATTAATAACTAATTTATAGCTTTTCAAAAAAAAAGTAATGATTAACTTGTAAGAAGTATACATAATTATAAATTTGCCTTTTTAATTATTATGAAACAAATATGTTTCGAATTTTAGTAAACAATAAGTTTTTTAACGTAATCCTTTCAATATCGTACACATTAGCTATTATAGCATTATTGGTAATGTTTGGATTTGGATTTCCTGTTGAGTATAAACTTTATATAAACATTTTTTTTATCATTCTACTATCTGTCGGAATTTTAAGAACAATACTTAAATATGTTTATTTTAAAGAAAAAATTATTCCGCGAGTCATCATTTTTGATATAGTAAGTATACTATTTATTCTTTATTGCATTAAAATGCAAATAACCGATTATAGTTGGTTTTTTGTCAGCAAATATTTGCAATTTGCTATTGTTTTAAAATTAGTAAGAGAAATTGCTACACCTAACCTTAATTTCAAACGTTCTGTAATTACTCCTCCCCAATTATTTATTTTCAGTTTTTTTATTTTAGTTTTTGGAGGAGCGTGTTTATTGATGTTACCAAAAGCAACTTATCATCCAATTTCTTTTCTAGATGCATTGTTCACGTCTACAAGCGCCGTTTGTGTAACGGGTTTAACGTCTGTTGATACCTATGTCACGTACACGCCAGTTGGTCATTTTATTTTGATGTTACTCATTCAAGCAGGAGGTTTAGGAATTTTGACTTTTGCCGGATATATTGCTTATTTTTTCAAAGGAAATAGCTCTTATGAGAATCAAATTGCCTTGGGAAGTATTGCTAATAATGATTCTTTGAGTGAAGTTTTTTCGTTTGTAAAAAAGATTATTTATTTAACTTTTGGAATCGAATTAGTAGGTGCGGCTTTAATTTATATTTCGATTGCACCATATAATATTAGTATTGTAGACAAATTATTTTTCAGTATCTTTCATTCGGTTTCGGCTTTTTGTAACGCTGGTTTTTCGACTTTGCCCAACGGTTTGATGAACAAAGGATTTGTACACAATTATGGTTTTCAGTCAGTTCTAATCACTTTGATTTTTTTAGGAGGAATAGGTTTTCCTATCTTGATTAATATTTTGCGTTATGTGGATTATTTAATTCGAAAATTAATCTCAAAAATTATTCACAACAAGAATAATCGTAAGAATTGGGTTTTTTCGTTAAGTTCTAAAGTAAATTTAATAACTTCATTAGTCATATTAATTATTTCTACGATCATTTTATTCTTCGAAGAATATTATTTGACATTAGGTCCACATCATGGTTTTGGTAAATTTATTTCGGCTTTATTTGTCGCAATGACGCCTCGTACAGCAGGTTTTAATAATATGGATTTTTCTCATTTACAATTCTCATCTATCCTTTTGGTTATTTTATTGATGTGGATTGGAGCTTCGCCAGCTTCGACAGGAGGTGGAATCAAAACGAGTACTTTTGCTATTGCAATTCTTAATTTTATTAATATTGCACGCGGAAAAAATAAGATTGAAATTTATAAAAGAGAATTAAATCCGATCAATGTACAGAAAGCTTTTGCAACAATGACATTATCTTTTTTAGTGATTGGAACAGGAATATTTTTGATTACTAAATTTGATAATCATTTGCATCTCATTGATGTTGCATTCGAAGCTTTTTCGGCATATTCAACAGTTGGTTTATCTTTAAATTTAACACCAACATTATCCGATCCTAGTAAAATTGTTGTCATTACAATGATGTTTATTGGTCGTGTTTCGATGATTACAATTTTGATGGCTTTTTTCAAGAAAACGGTTTCGTCAAATTATCGTTATCCATCAGATGATATTTTAATTTAAAAGAAAATTATGAAAGTAATAATTATAGGTTTAGGAAATTTTGGAGCAGCGCTTGGAAAGAAAATGGTGAAACTTGGGCACGAAATTATTGGTGTTGATAATAATATACAACGTGTTGAAGCTCTGAAAGATAAATTATCTTATACCATTTGTTTGGATGCAACAGACGAATTGTCTATGAACAAGTTACCGCTTAATAATACCGATATTGTAATTGTGAGTATTGGCGAAAATGAAGGCGCAAATATTATGGCGACGGCTATTTTTAAAAATAAAAATGTAAAACGCTTGATTAGTCGTTCCATTAATTCATTGCATGAAAATGTATTGCAAGCAATTGGAGTGTCAGAAATTATTCGTCCCGAAGCTGAATCTGCGGAGCGTTGGACCAAAAAACTAAATGTAAAAGGTGTTGTAGATTCTTTTGAATTGAACAAAGAATACAGTATCATAGAGGTGGTGACGCCAAATGAATTGGTTGGAAAGACGTTTGATGAAATACAATTCAAAAAGCAACATAATATTTTGGTAATGACGATTATTAAAAATAAAGAAGAAGCAAGTTTCTTGGGTCAATATAAAATTGTGCCAGAAGTACAAGGTTTTCCGTCATCTAATACGGTAATTACCAAAGATGATGTGTTGGTGATTTATGGTGCAAATCAAGAGATTTATAAGTTTTTGAAGAAATTTAATATTCAATAATCTTATGCTCATTTTTTAAGAGATAAGGCTTATGGAATTTTAAATAAAAAATAATTCCGATAAAATAGCAGACAACATCCAATATATCTGCTGTGTAATTTGAAGAAAATTTTGGCATAAGAAATTCTAACAAAAAACTGAGAACGAACGCTGTAATGACCAAATAACTTGTAGGGTAAATATATAATTGATTGTTGTATTTTACTTTCGAAATGATATAACTTCCCAAATGTGTCATTGCAGGAACGGCAAAAATATCTGTCAAATAATGGTTGAGATACTCAATTTCTATGGAATAAATTCGTGTAAGTTTGATGAAAATCCAACTCAGAATATAGAAACTAAAATAAGTATCAAATAGTTTCATTTTTTAGACCACAACAAGAATTATTAACACACAAAAAGCTCCAAGAATCATCAAAAATAGGAAGAAAGCATCGTCTATTAATTTTTGAGAGGTACTTCGTTTGTCTTTTTTTTCTTCCATATACTAACTTTGAGGCAAAAGTATTTAATTCATTTCGAATTGCATAAGACGAATGTCATTGTAAAGTTTTTAAAATTGGATAGATTATATCTTCAAAATATTTTCATAACTTTAAAAAAGTAAATGATTGATAATGAAACCACTTTTATTCTTTCTTTTTCCAATTGCTCTTTTTGCGCAAGAAGTTGCTCAGAATGATAATTTAAAAAATAAATTGTTGATGAATTTTGCTCAACAATCTGGATATTTTGATTTTAAATATTCACAAGATTTATCACTTGAAAAGAACAATGAATTGATGCAAGATTATATCAAAAATTATACAAATCAACAACAAGATGTTTCTCCTTTAAAGCCAGTTGAGAAATGAATTCCTTACGAATATGATGATTCAAAAACATATGAACAAAATTTAGTAAGAAGTGTTATACATGATATATTTTTTAGTAAACCACTGAAATTAGGGAAATAAAAAAAGCCCAATCCTTGAATTGAGCTTTAAAATACTATAAAAATATATAAAAATTCTGAGCTTAGAATTTTATATCCTCTGTTGTTGCGATTAAATCTTGAATTGTTTCGCGACGACGAATTAAATAATCCTTATCGTCAATTAACAAGACTTCCGCAGGTTTGAAACGCGAATTGTAGTTCGAAGCCATCGAGAAACAATATGCTCCAGCATTGTGGAAACACAACACATCTCCTTCGCTAATTTCATTTATTTTACGATTCGATCCAAACGTATCTGTTTCACAAATATATCCCACAACTGTGTAATAACGGCTACGACCTTCTGGATTTGAAATATTTTCAATTTCGTGATGAGCACTATAAAACATTGGACGAATTAGATGGTTGAAACCTGTATCAATTCCTGCAAAAACAGTAGAAGTTGTTTGTTTCACAACATTTACAGTTGCTAAGAAAGATCCTGCTTCCGAAACCATATATTTTCCTGGCTCGAACATTAATGTCAAAGGTTTTCCGTACGCTTTTTCGAACTCATTGAAACGAGCTGATAAACGCTCTCCTAAATATTCAATATCTGTTTCGTCTGCGCCTGGATAGTAAGGAACTTTAAATCCTGATCCAAAATCGATGTAAGATAAATTCTTGAATTCTGCTGCAACTTCAAATAAAATTTCAGCTCCTTGCAAGAAAACATCAATATCTAAAATATCAGAACCTGTGTGCATATGAACACCGTCCAAATGTAAACCTGTATTTTCTACAACACGTTTGATATGTGGTAATTGGTGAATAGAAATTCCGAATTTTGAATCAATATGTCCAACCGAAATATTTGCATTTCCACCTGCCATAATATGTGGATTAATACGCACACAAACTGGATATTTAGGAAAATCTTGACCAAATGTTTCTAAAACAGAAAGGTTATCGATATTGATGCGAACACCTAAATCAATTGCTTTTTTAATTTCAGCATACGAAACACCATTTGGCGTATAAATGATTTCTTTAGGCTTGAAACCCGCCATTAATCCCAATTCTACTTCTTGAATAGAAACCGTATCCAATCCTGAACCAAGTGATTTGAAATACTTTAAAAGATTAAGATTTGTGTTCGCCTTACATGCATAATTTAACTTTAAACGTTTGACTGTAGAAAATGCATTTGTCATCTTTTCATATTGCGATCTAATTTTGTTCGCATCATATACATACAAGGGCGCACCATATTTTTGCACCAATTCCAATAGACGTTCTCTATTCAGTTCCATTTTGTTTATTTTTTTGTTTAAAGTTAAATTTCAGTTGCCAAAATTACGGAATACAAATGGTTTTCTGAAGATAATTCAGAATAAACTTATTATAAATCAATAATTTCGAATATTGTTTAAAGATTTAAAAAATATTTCGAATATTATTCGGGAATAAATGTTTTAATCCCTCCACCATTCTTTGAAGTTGAAGACAGAATCGTTCAAATTTAGTGGTTCACCAATCATAGGCGTCAAAATATCGAGCTTATTTTGCTTACCATTCGTCATAATTTTCTCCAAAGGTTCGTCCCAAGCATGTTTTGCCAAAGCAAATTTTGCAGCATGAACAGGAATAATATGTTTTGCTTTCAAATCATTGATAATTGCAGGCAAATCTGTAGGTAAAGCGTGAATATATTTCCATGCTTCGTTGTATTGACCATTTTCGAGAATCGCAAAATCAAACGGACCATATTTTTCTCCAATTTCTTTGAAATGCGTATCATAACCGCTGTCACCACCCAAAAATATTTTTTGCGTAGGTGTTTCCAATACATAAGAAGTCCAAAGTGTAGTGTTTCGTTTAAATTTTCGACCAGAAAAATGACGAGCTGGTGTAAAAGTTATTTTTAAGTTATTTTTTAAAGCTACACTCGTGTTCCATTCTTCTTCGATTAATTGATCGGGTGAATAATTCCACTTCTCAAAATGCGCACCAACGCCAAGCGGAAGAATCACTTTATCCACTTTTGAACGTAATTCTTTCACTGTTTCATAATCCAAATGATCGTAATGATCGTGTGAAATAACCAAATAATCAATCTTTGGGAAATCTTTTGCGTGATACGTATTTGCTCCTTTAAACGCTTTATTGAAAATTGGTAAAGGCGAACCGTAATCACTAAAAACAGGATCGATTAGGAAATTAACACCATCCAATTGAATATAATAAGATGAATGTCCCAACCAAATAAACACATTTTCGGTTTTGTCGATTGATTTGATATCTGTTTGAATATGAGGAATAGAATCTTTTGGATTAAGTTTTGGATTTTTCGCACCAAATAAAAACGAAATCATTTCTTTTTGCATACTATAACCTTCTGCCATAGCTGGCGTATGATGTATATTTTGAAATTGTCCGTCTTTGTACAACTTCGATTGTTTCATTCGTTCCAATCGTTTTCCAGTTGCATCAGCACCAAAAGTATCCATTTGTAGAATAGCAAAAGTTGCAATTACAAGAATTACAATCAAGCCTAATAGGAAGTAAAGCATTCGTTTAAAAATTTTTCGTTTATTGATTTTTTTCATTGATGGTCAAAATTATAAAATTATTGGATTGATTTTGAAATAATATATCTTAAGTAAACTGTAACATTTGTAACTTTCATTTTAATTTAGATTTATCAACTTTGTACACGTTTTAGAAAAAATACAAAATGGAATTTATCTTACAACCTTGGCCATGGTATATTGGCGGACCAATAATTGCGATTGTAATGCTTTTATTGATTTATTTCGGAAAAAGTTTTGGATTTTCTTCAAATTTCAGAACGATTTGTTCTGCTTTGGGAGGAGGAAAATCATGTGATTTTTTCTCGTTTGATTGGAAAGCTCAAAAATGGAATTTATTATTCTTAGTTGGCGCAGTAATCGGAGGTTTTGTTTCGGTACATTTCTTATCAGATAATCAAATTCCTGAAATTTCAGATGCTACAATTGCAAAATTGAATACAATGGGATTCGAAAGTGCAGGAAAAGCATATTCTCCAACCGAAATTTTCGAAACAATGTCCGTTAAAAATATTGCGTTATTATTTGTTGGTGGATTGTTAATTGGTTTTGGAACGCGCTACGCAGGAGGTTGTACATCTGGGCATGCGATTTCGGGTTTAAGTGATTTGCAGTTACCTTCATTAATTGCTGTTATCGGCTTTTTTATCGGTGGACTTTTGATGGTTCACGTTTTGTTTCCTTTAATTTTTTAATCGCATGAGAAGTTTAGTTTATATCATATTAGGTGTTATCTTTGGTGTAACCATGTACAAGGCAGAAACAGCCTCTTGGTTCCGCATTTTCGAAATGTTCAATTTTCAATCTTTCCACATGTACGGATTTATCGGTTCGGCTTTGGTTGTCGGTTTGATTGGAATACAATGGATGAAAAAGAAGGAAGCAAAAGATATCGATGGTGAAAAAATTGTGATTCAGCCCAAAACAAAATCAATAGCTCGTTATTTGATCGGAGGAATTTTCTTCGGGTTAGGTTGGGCGTTGGTTGGCGCTTGTCCTGGACCAATATTTGTACTATTAGGCGCAGGAGTTTATCCAATTTTAATTACAATTGTAGGTGCATTAATCGGTACATTTCTTTACGGAAAAATTAGAAACAAAATCCCACATTAAACATGATAAAAGAGAAAATAGAAGCAACTTATCCATATCAATTTGAAGATGAATTATTGAATGAAATTGATGAATTAGGATCTTTGGTTGATTTCAAAGCGAATGATGTAATGATTGATTTGAACCAATTTATCAAAGGAATGCCAATTCTTTTGAGTGGTGCAATCAAGATTATGCGCGAAGATTTTGATGAAGGAGAACTATTGTTGTATTTTCTCGAAAAAGGTGATACATGTGCCATGACGATGGCTTGTTGTTTAGGTGATAAACAGAGTAAAATACGTGCTGTTGCTGAAACTGATGGAGAATTGGTGATGATTCCGATTGTAAAAATGGACGAATGGTTGGCAAAATATCCATCGTGGAGACGTTTCATTTTTGATAGTTACAATAATAGAATGGAGGAAATGTTGGTAGCAATTGACAATTTAGCTTTCAATGATATGAACGAACGTTTGAAAAAATATCTGTTGGATGTCGCAAGTATCAACAAAGGCAAAGTTGTGGTAAAAACGCATCAAGAAATCGCTTACGAGCTCAATACTTCTCGTGTTGTTATTTCTCGTTTGTTGAAAGCGTTAGAAAAAGAAGGTTTTCTTCAACTAAACCGAAACGAAATCACGATTAAGTAAGAAATTATTTAAAAAAATATATACAAAGGAAGCTCAGTTTTTGAGCTTCTTTTTTTTATTTGAAACAACTTATAGTAGAAAATTTTTCTAAAAATAATCTCATTTGTAACAAATGTTACAATCTATTTTGATACGGTCAATTACTTTTGTTTTTGTATTTCATAAAACAAATGATTGCCCGTATAGTTTATTTTGGATTGTTGCTATTTACTTTTTTTCCTTTTGTAGAGTCGTCTGTGGCGTTACTTTTAGGGATTGGTTATGGTTTAATTTTTCAGAATGAATTTGGGGAAATTTCAAAGCGATATTCAAAGAAATTATTGAATATAGCAATCATTGGTTTAGGATTAGGTTTGAATCTTCACGAGGCTATTTCGGTAAGTAAAGATGGATTTTTTCTCACTTTTATTTCTGTATTAAGTGTTTTTACATTAGGATTTGTATTCTACCGATTATTAAAAATCAACAAGAATACATCGCTGCTGATTACTTCGGGAACTGCTATTTGTGGAGGAAGTGCTATTGCTACAATTTCTTCGGTTTTACAACCAAAAGCCAATCAAATTACCATTGCCATGGCAGTTGTGTTTGTGTTGAATGCGATTGCATTAATGATTTTTCCATTTATTGGACATTATTTTAAGTTATCGCAATACCAATTTGGTTTGTGGTCTGCAATTGCAATTCACGATACAAGTTCTGTTGTCGGTGCTGCTAAACAATACGGTGAGCAAGCTTTGGAAGTTGCAACAACTGTAAAATTGAGCCGAACATTATGGATTTTTCCATTGGCTTTATTAATTGGTTATTTCAACAAAAAAGAGAACTCTTCTTACAAATTTCCTTATTTTATAATTGGTTTTATAGCAACAATGCTTATCGCTACTTATTTTCCTCAAGGCGAAAAAGTTTATCATATTTTACAAGGAATTTCGAAACAATTAATGATTGTTGCTTTATTTATGATTGGCTCGTTGATTAACTTACAATCCATCAAACAAGCAGGTTTTAAAACCTTATCATACGGAATTTTACTTTGGATTTTTATCTCCATTTTATCTTTGGTTTTGGTTTTAAATTATTTTTAAAATCTTTATTCTCTCTATTTTAAGTCTGTAACATTGGTTACTGTCGATTGTTTTTTAGCAACTTAACTTTGCTTAACAAATTAGAAAAAGGTTAAACCATAAAAATATTATCATATGTTTTTTCAACACATTTTTGAAAAGTCATTGGCACATTCAAGTTACCTTGTAGGTTGTCAAGCAAAAGGAGAAGCAATTGTAATCGATCCAAAAAGAGATATTGATACATACTTAAAAATAGCAGAAGAAAATAAGCTGAAAATTACGCATATTGCCGAAACACATATTCATGCTGATTATCTTTCTGGTAGCCAAGAGTTGGCTTATGTAACAGGAGCGAAGATGTATTTGTCTGATGAAGGCGGAGAGGATTGGCAATACGATTTTGAACATGTCGGATTAAAAAATGGCGATAAAATAGAAGTTGGAAATCTAATTTTTGAGGTGATGCATACTCCAGGTCACACGCCAGAAAGTATTAGTTTTTTGTTGACAGATACGCCTGCGACGAAAGAACCAGTTATGATTTTTACTGGAGATTTTGTTTTTGTAGGAGATATTGGTCGTCCAGATTTATTAGAAGAAGCAGCAGGATTAATTGGTACTAAAGAAGTAGGAGCGAAGCAGATGTTTGAATCGTTGAAAAAATTTCAAGCATTACCAGATTATTTACAAGTTTGGCCAGCACATGGAGCAGGTTCTGCTTGCGGAAAAGCTTTGGGAGCTGTAGCTAGTACAACGGTTGGTTATGAGAAAATCAGAAATTGGGCGTTGCAATTTGATTCGAATGAAAAAGGATTTGTTGATTATTTGTTGGCAGATCAACCCGAAGCGCCAGCTTATTTTGCAATGATGAAAAAGCTGAATAAAACAAAACGTCCTTTATTGATTGAAGTTCCGAAATGGGCTAAATTAACATACATCGAATTTGAAAAAGCGAAAGATTTTGGAATGAAAGTGATTGATGCGCGTATCAAAACAGATTTTTCTCAATTCCATTTACCAGGAACATTAAATATTCAAAACAATAAAACATTCAATACATGGATGGGTTGGATGGTAAATTATCAAGAGCCAATTGTATTGATTGTAGAAGAGGATGAAGTAGAAGAAATGACACGGAAATTGATGCGAATTGGTTTGGATAATGTCTATGGTTATATTACTCCAACTGATATATTGAGTAATTTTAGTTCTTTACAATCTTCTATTTTAATCGATGCAGATACAATGGAAAATTACATTGGAAATGATGAGGTTCAGATTTTAGATGTTAGAGGAGAAGCAGAATTTAAAGAAGGTCATATTGAAGGAGCGAAGCATATTTTTGTTGGTTATTTACCAAAAAGATACAATGAATTAGATCCAATTAAAAAAATTGCTTTGCATTGTCAAGCTGGAGATCGAGCAACGATTGCACAAAGTTTTTTGGAATCGAAAGGTTTTGAAGTTGAAAATTATAGTGGAGGAATTGCTGACTGGAAATTGAATCAAAAACCATTAGTTAAATAATATGTTTTTCAAAAGGATTTTAAAAATGTTGACATCAAATTCGAATGTAGAGAACTATCTACAAGAAGGTGCTTTATTGTTGGATGTTCGTACAAAAGCGGAGTTTTTGGCGGGACATCATGCAGGTGCGGTGAATATTCCGTTGCAAGAATTAGAAGTAAGATTAAAGGAATTACCAAGCAAAAAAATTGTAACAGTTTGTAGAAGTGGAGCTCGTAGTGCGCAAGCAGCAACAATTTTAAATAAAAATGGATTTGAAGCAATAAACGGCGGTCCTTGGCAAACAATAAAATAAGTGTAATAATATCTAAATTTTAAAATGGATTTATTGGATAAAATACAAGGAAATAATTTTTATTTGATTGATTTTTATGCAAATTGGTGTGCTCCATGTCAGTTACAACTTCAGTTTTTAGAAAATTTGAAAGAAAAATTTTCTGATAATGTAGAAATTATAAAAATAGATGTAGATAAAGAGAAAGTAAGTACTATTCAATTTGATGCAATGTATCAAGTAAATGGTGTACCAACTTTGATGCTTTTTCATCAAGGAAAGCTACTTTGGAAACATTATGGAGTAAAGTTTGAAGATGATTTACAGGAAATTGTAAAACAATTTTTGATATAAAAAAAGACAGTAGCTGCTTAATGATTCTTCTTAGAATCAAGTGCAACTACTGTCAAATTATTTTCTTTCTCTTACTTTTTCTTCACGTATTTTTTTGGATTTTTTTTGAATTCAACTTTACAGCTTTTACTACAAAAACCATAAATTTTCTTTTGATAAATTGCGGTATCTGTTAAGAATTGTGCGGTATTCATTCCACAAATAGGATCTTTCTCGTTTACAACTTTTACTTTTAGTTTTTGTTGAGCAAAAATTGAAAAAGAGATGATGAAGAATGTTAATGTTAATATTTTTTTCATTGTTATTGATTTTTAGATTGAAATAAATTGTAATTAAAAAAGAAACCTATTCTGTTTTTTACTTCGATTTCTCCCGAATTTAAATCAGAAAGTATAGGTTGAAAATATTCTATACCAAAATTAAATTTTCGAGCAGCTGCTTCTAATCCTAATTTCGCAAATTGAGCTTTTCCCTTAGATTTTGGAATCGTCTCCCCAAATTGTTCATTTTTATAATAAAGTTCGTTTTGAAAACCGACTTTTCCAAGTAATTTTAATTCATTGTTAATGAAAAGATGTTGTAATTGAATTAATTGATTCCATTGATCTCCAAATTTGTATTTCTTCTTATTCTCTCCTTTCAAGTTGTAGTCTGTTACTAATTGTAAAGTCGAATTCTTAAAAGCTAATTGGTAATTTATTGCAAACTGAGTATCCCAACTTCCTGTACCTAATTGAAAACTTGGATTGGTTGTTTCAGCATTTGCTTGATTAAATTTTGCGATTGGAATTTTTAAACCTATTGCAGCACTTAATCCATGTTTTAGCTCATTAGAACTTGTGTTTGATTTAATGACTTTAACTATTCCCATCATATTTAAATCTCCAATACCAGAAATAGAAGAAGAGTTTTTACCTTCTTTATTATGAAAATGGTAAGGAATACTAGCATTGATGTCAATTCTATTATTTATTGGAATTCTTGCCCATAATTGAATGGTATTGAACAGTTGCTTTTGTGTTCTTTTATTAGAAAAAGCATCTTCTTTAGTTTTATAAGATTGATGTAGATAACGAATCCCAACGAAATTTGAATTTATAAGATTTTCAATTCCATTTGAGGTTGAAGTTGCAGAACAACCGCAAGCATCACAATCTAATTCTAAATCATATAAATGAGAGATTACAATAGAATCATTATCTGTATGAGCAAATAATAAAATGGGAGTAAATAATATAACAAAAAATAAATTGATAAATAATTTCATTTTAATAGATTTAAAATTCTGCATAAACAGGGTTATTAATAAATGAGTAATCAGTTAATGTTTTTAGAAAAGAGATAATTGCCTTTTTTTCTTCTTCTGTCATAGGAATTCCAATTCGATTATTTTGTTTGAGTTGAGAATCCAAATTTTTATCATTTTGTACACCTTCTGAATAAAAATTCAAAACAGCTTCTAAACTATAGAATCGTCCATCGTGCATATAAGGTTTGGTCATTTCAATATTTCTTAAACTTGGAACTCTAAACTTCATAAAATCAGTCGAATCTAATGTCACACGATATAAACCTCCATCTTTGTATTGTTTATTATAATACATTCCTGTATTTCGAAAAGACTCATCTGTAAAAAGTGTTCCTTTATGACAGCTTGAACATTTCTGTTGAAAAAGTTGTAAACCTTTTTTTTCGGTTTCGGTTAAATTTGTCTCTTTCCTTAAATACTGATCATATTTAGAATCTTTTGATACAACTGAAGCCATAAACTGTCCTAATGCGCTGAGAATACGATTTGCATCGATTTTATCATCTCCGAAAGCATTTTTAAACATTTTTCGATAAGAAGAATCTGATGATAATTTCTTAATGATTTCGGGAAAAGTAGTATCCATCTCTTCTTCAGCTGTAATAGGAGAAATTGGTTGTTGAGCTAAATCATGAATAACGCCATCCCACATAAATCGATTTAGAAATGCCAAATTTTGAATAGGAGGAGCATTTCGAATTCCTAATCGATCATCAATTCCATGACTAACAGGATGTCCGTGGTGAGTAAAGGCATTTTCTTGAATATGGCAAAAAGCACATGAAATAGTATTATTTCTAGATAATCGACCTTCATAAAATAGTTTTTTTCCTAACTCAACTCCATTTTTAGTTAACGGATATTTATCTGTATCAAATGTTATTTTAGGAAAATAAGAAGGAATTTCTAATTGATAAGGTTCATCAACGATCTGTCCATAATCAATATCATCATCGTTACAACTTAACAAGATGAATAAACTGAATATAATTGTTATTATTTTATTCATTGTTTGTAGAATTATGCGGTGTTTTATAAACACCGCTATAAACTTTATTGATTTTTTTCATCGTTATGTACATGATCAACTCGAAACATATTTTGTATGTTCTCTGTTACCAATTGTGCAAAGTTGGAAGATCCCATAATATTATTGTTCGACTCATCTAATGTCAATTTATGATCACCACTTAAATAGGTATTCAAATTTGCCATAATATGAATAGATGGCTTAATTTTAGAAGTCACTCGTGCAGATGTAGGTAAATCTAATGTTACTTCTCTATATAAATCTTGAACATTATTTTTGTTAATATCTCCCATATTTCCTGTATGAGTTAAGAAGAAAGTATCAGTAGTAGTTTTCCCATAAAGACCTTCTATTTTAAAGAAAACATAACCAGCAGCCCAAGCCCAAGTCATTCCATTTTTCTTTGCTTTTTCCCAAAAAGTAGCTTGTCCAGTCTGGCCTAATAAATAAGCTTTCTGAGATACACCAAGTCCAAAACGTACTTTTGTATATTTATTTTGAGGAATATTATCCAAATTTAAATAAACGACATTAGCTATTGCAGAATCTTGATTAATAACAAAAGCGCCTTTGTCTGGATCATTTTTATGATAATCAAATTCATTTCCTTTTTCGTCAATTAATGTGATGTTAGAAATGATATATTTTAATGTTGTTAATTTATGTTTTTGTCCACTTGATGAGGTTTGTGTTGTTTGATCTAGAACAATTCCTCCTAAATTATCAAATCCATTTTCAAACTTTAATTGAATTTTACCTGTTTCAGTTGATTTAATTTCAGAGAAATCATCATCGTTGTTGCAGGAAGTAAATAAAGTAAATAATGCGATAAATGATAAGTTTAAAAAATATTTGAATGTTTTCATTGTAATAATTGTTTAATTTTTTTGAATAAAAATGCTGTTGGAAAACAATAATTGTTCTCCAATACTGAATATTTGTTATATTAATTAAACAATTGCAATTGGAGGTTTTAGATATTTAAAAACCCAATCGATAGAATAGGATGATTGCCAAAAGAATCGATGTTTTATTTTTACAATAAAATCTTGAATAAATGGAATATCTAAGCATTCGAAATGTATATAAATTTCTGCAAATCGAATATTCTTTACTAAAACTGAATCAGATTGTTGTTCTGTTTCTTTTAGTTGCTTCGATAAATAACATTTTCCATTGCATTGCATTTCTGGTCGCTCTTTATTGATACAATATTCATCAATAATCTTCTCCTGAGTACTAATGAATACAGTAAAAGGAATTAATGATCGAAAACCAATTAAAAGCACGAACAATGCAATCAATAAACAATTGAAACTTTTGACAAATCTTATATGAAATGTCAATTTGATTAAATGTTAATGAGATAATAATTTGATAAATAGGGATTATTTATCAAATAGGAGGCTGAAGTTGTTGATCCAATTGATATTGAGTTTCGAAAGCTAATTCGAAAGTCGAAACTTTGTTAATAGGTTTTATAAAGGTAAATGTATAGATTTCTAATTTAGCTTGATAAATAAAATAATCTATAGTACGTAAAGAAACTTGAATTTTATTATCATCATTTTGTTCATCATGAATAGTTTTGGAAATCTGTTCTTTAAGATAACATACTCCATTACACATCAACTCTGGACGTTCTATGTTAATACAATATTCGTTAGAAATCTTATCATAATTCACTAAATAGTCAATAACAGGTAGCAATGGTCTACAAGTTATTAAAACGACAGTTATTATGAAAAGGTAAGATTTCAATTCCTTAAAATTTTTATAAAATTAGACAGTTTTTATTTAATTAGAAAATGAAGATTATCAGTTTTTCTCAGAAATTGAATTCAAGTTGCTTTTAAAATAATATTAGGAAAATAATCTTAAAAGGGTTATATTTTTTAGATTGAGAAAGATATCGTAGCTTTGTTATATCATTTTCATGAAAATTATGACTAATTATATCGACATATACAGAAGAAACAACCAATCTTGGTTGTCTTTGTCGTTGGCATATTTGCATGATGATACTTTCTTAAGAAGCTCAAAAGAGTTTATCAACTAATCCCTGTTACGACTCGAGACAGGGAACCTTCTATTTCTTTTCAATTATCAATTATTTTCAATTTTCTGTAAGGAGATTTGTATCAAATTTTAGCGAATTTTATTTTCGGTCATTTGATATTTGAGTCTTAGAGAATCTTCTTCGAATGATTGAAAGTTTAACTAAGAATTTATCAAAATGACAACAAATATTATTTTAACAACAGGATTATACGATTTAATTAAAGACCATTTAAGAAGAAAAAAAGTAACAGCAGAACAAGAAAATATCTTGACAAAAGAATTGCGTCATGCAGAACAAATTTTGAGAAGAGATTTGGCGGATAATATTGTGACTGTTGGGAAAAAAGTAACAATAAAAGAATTAAATTCAAATCAAGAATATCAATTAAGTTTTGTTAGTCCAGAAAAGGCAAAACCGAAAAAAAATCGCCATTCTATTTTAATGGACGAAGGTTTAGCAACAATTGGTTATAAAATTGGTGATGTAATTGAGTGGCCAGCAAATGATGGTACAAAAAAATATGAAATTCTGAATGTAGAAGCAGTTTCATAATTTGTCCAAAAGCATAATAAAAAAACCGAGCATTAGCTCGGTTTTTTATTGGTATATTTTCTGGAAAAATATTTTAAACATCTAAATGTGAAGCAGTAATTTTCTGACCATAAAAAATTGTTGTATTTGCTTCAAAACTTTTCGCATCATCTGTCGTATAAAATGTAAGATGCCCATTTTTTGAACATTGTGTTTCTACTTCGGGATGACGATGTAGATAGTCAGTTAATTTATTCGCGACCAATTCTCCTTGCGAAAGAATTGTTACATTTTCTGGTACATATTGCGAAATAACAGGAAGAAGAAGCGGATAATGTGTACAAGCCAATACAACTGTATCGATTTCGGATGATTGATCAAATAAGCGTTGAATATCTTTTTCTACAATATCGTGCGCAGCTTTGCTATCAATTTCATTATTCTCAACCAAAGGAACCCAAAGTGGACAAGCCAATTGAAAAACATCAATTGTTGAATGAAATTTGTTCATCTCGATTTTATACGATTCAGACAAAACAGTTCCTTGTGTAGCTAAAATTCCGACTTTGTTATTCTTTGTGTATTCATTTATCGATTCTGTTGTTGGGCGTATAACACCCAAAATTCTTTTGCCTTCGGGTAAATCATTTTGCTGAATTGTTCGTAAAGCCTTTGCAGAAGCTGTATTGCAAGCAAGTATAACCAAGTTACATCCCAAATCAAACAATTTAAAAACGCATTCTTTGGTGTATTCATAAACTGTCTCAAACGAGCGAATTCCATAAGGGCAACGAGCATTATCACCTAAATAGATATAATCGTATTGCGGAAGTTTTTTCTGTATTTCTTTGAAAACGGTTAATCCTCCATAACCAGAGTCAAAAACACCAATTGGTCCTTGCATATTCGCTTATTTTTGAAGCACAAATTTACAAAATGTATTAAGATGTTAGCGTAATAATTTGGTTTGAAAATTTACATATAATTAATAGAAATAATAAATTTTATAATCTATTCAACAATTGTTTGAATAAAATTATTTTCTTTTCTGCTTCCGTTTTTTATTTCGCCAAATTATAAAACCTGTAATAGGTAAACTTGCCACAATTATTGAAGAAGTAAAGGCTAATATTTTACCAAATAAACCTAATATTTGTCCTGTATGAATGTCGTACATTGAGTTTGCAAACTTTTTACCATTTGATAAATTCTCATTCATTAATTGAGAAACCTGAAATTGTTCCGAATCAAATTGATATTCGTCAACCGCATAATAACGCAAACTTTTATGATACGCTCTTATGGCCAAAGGATTTTTTTCGGGTACGGGTAAATAAATCCAATACATAGAAGCTGTTGGACTATTTTTTAAACTATAAGCATATGCAGAATCAACAATAGTGTAATTGTTTTCTAACATTTTTTTAGGTTGATAGACATATCCTTTTTCTTCATTTGGAAATGATTTTCCAAGATTAACGATTTGCATATATGAATTGCGAACAGGTTTGAAACTAAATGCAATACCTGATAAAGCGACAATAAATGCAATACTAAAAGCATAAAATCCCAGTACATTATGCAAATCATAATTGATACGTTTCCATTTTGCTTTGTATTTTATCGTTAACCCATTTTTAGCTTGTTTTCTCTTTTTGGGCCACCAAAGAATTAAACCGCTTATCATAATCATGATAAAAATAACAGTTGAAAAACCAATTATATTTTTTCCGATATCACCCAATAAAAGATTCATATGAATGTATTGTATCACCAAGAAAAAATCTTGTTTCATATTTTCTTGATGTAAAATTTTCCCTGAATATGGATTAATATACACAAAGTAAGATTCTTTTTTATCATCCATCGTCATCACAACCGTTGATCGATCTTTATCCATATACATCACTCGAAGCACAACATGTTTAGGATTTTTGTCTTGTACTTTATGGATAATTTTACTTGGTTTTATGAATGGTTGATGAACAATCTCGACTTTTCTATAATCAAAAAGAGTATCTTTTATTTCATCTTGAAAACAAAATATAGCTCCTGTTATTGCCACAATACAAACAATAATACCTGTAAATAATCCAAACCATTTGTGAAAGAAGAGAAAATATTTTTTCATTAATAAAAATTAATTTAGAATAAATAAAAATTATATTTGCAGCAAATATAAATTATTTAAAAACACACTATGAAAAAAAATATCATCTGTTTAACAATTTTATTGGGGAGTGCCTCGCTGTCATATGCCCAAACGAATGATAGTATATCCACAGATTTGAATGATGTTGTGGTAGTTGCTTCAAGAAAACCTACTAAAATATCTGATTTGGCAGGAACTGTTTGGGTGATCAATCAAGAACAAATTGCACAACAAGCTAAAAATGGTGTTCCATTAAAAGAAGCTTTAGCGATTATGATTCCAGGGATGGATGTTGGTTCGCAAGGAAGATCAAATTATGGTCAAAATATGCGTGGACGTTCAATGCTGGTGATGATAGATGGAGTTTCTTTAAACAGTATCCGTAACATAAGTCGTCAATTAGATGCAATTGATCCGTTTAATATCGAAAGAGTTGAGGTTTTATCTGGTGCAAGCGCAATTTATGGCGGAAATGCGACAGGTGGTATTGTCAACATTGTGACGAAAAAAGCACTAAAAAATGGAATTAGTGGCGAAACAGAACTTGGTTTACGTACAGGTTTTTCAGGAAGTGATGATCATGATTGGCGCGTTGCTCAATCTATTGGTTACAAAAATGATAAATTTACGGGACGTTTGGCTGTTGCATTTCAACAAAATGGTGGAGCTTATGATGCAGATGGAGATCAAATATTTGCAGATATTTCGCAATTAGATTTACAATATAATCAATCTATTGATGTGTTGGCAACAGCAGGTTATAAATTCAATCCGAAGCATCAAATCAATGGATCTGTGCAATATTATCGTTCCAAATATAGTGGAGATCGTAGTTTATATTTAGGTGAAAACATTAGTGTTTTAACCAAAGGAGATGCTTCTGTTTTGGAGATGCGTGATGGTTTTGATACGGATAAAAATCCAGGAACAGAGCGTGTAATGGGAACATTGAGTTATAATGGAACTAATATTTTAGGAGGGCAAGACGTTTATGTTCAATTTGCTTCTCGTGTTGAGAAATTAGGATTTTACCCATTTCCAGGTAATTTAACGTTGCCTTCTGGGACAAGTCCTTATATGTCGGCTTCTCAACAGGATACGTATTATTCGGGTCTAAAAGCTGTTTTGGTAAAAGATTGGGGGAAATTGAAATTAACATATGGTGTAGACGCTGACTTTGAAAAGTTTGAAGGTCAACAAAATGTATTTGATTCTCAGAAATCATTATCAAGTGGAGGAATGATTAATCACACTGTTTTAACAATTGATCGTTATCCAACCAATCATTCTACAAGTTTTGCAGGATATGCGCAAGCTGAGTATGATATTTTACCTCAATTGAAAGTTTCGGGAGGAATTCGTTACCAAGATATTTCGATTAAGTTGGATGATTTTGTTGGTTCTACTCAACAATTGCAAATCGCAAATGGTTATGGAAACAGCGCCGATTATATTCCAGGCGGAAAAAGTAGCTATAATATGACGATGCTAAATGCTGGTTTGTTGTATAAAATTAATGAATTGAACCAAGTTTGGACAACTTATTCACAAGGAGTTTCGTTGGCTGATCCATCAAAATTTTATGGATATGGAAATTATAAATTTAATTCTGCAACCAATAATTGGGATTTAAGTTCGAGTGTCAATGTAAAAGATTCTCCTCTTTCTGGTGTGAAAACAGGACAATTTGAACTTGGTTATCGTTTCAGAACAAATAATGGATTTAAAGGACAAATCTCTGGATTTATCAGTAATTCCGATAAAAATATTGCTTTAAAACGTGATGGATTAAATCTTTGGGTAGAAGTAGTTGATCAGAAATTAAGAAATATGGGCGTAGAAACAGAGGTTTCTTACACGAACGGAGGATTTTATGTTGGAGCAAATACATTGTTAATCAAATCTGAAGTGGAGAAAAATGGTGATTGGCAAAAACAAGACGTTTCAACTTCTGGACCTTCTAAATTTACAGCTTACGCAGGTTATGGATTTGATAATTGGAATTTTAGATTTCAAACTTTACAAAGTTTCAAATACACAGATGGTTTGGAAAATGTGATTGATTCATACAATACATCAGATTTAATGATTGCTTACAAATTACCTTTCGGTAAAATTAATTTAGGTGTTCAGAATATTTTTAATACCGATTATCAAACAATTTGGAGTGCAAAATCACAAGTTTTGTATAGTGCATATAAAGTTCCAGAATTGTTTTATTACGCTGGACGAGGAAGAACTTTTAATCTAAGTTTTACATACAATTTTTAATTTATGACAAGCGAATCTTTTGATTCGCTTTTTTCTTGAAAATATTTTTTAGATAGGAAATATTGAAAACTGTACTAGAAAGTTTTGTGTATTTCATTTATAAAGAAAACTAAACAAGAAAATGTATTAAAACCTTTTCAAATATGGTTATTGGCTTAATGATTGCAATTGAATTTATAAATAAAGTTTCTCACAAAAAGAATGAATTATGAAGCAATTAAATAAAAAAATGATCTCAGGTTTAGCGTTAGCAGGTTTGGGAGGGTTGACTTATGCTTGGTTGAATTGTCGAAAAGTTAAAATCCCGGATTATGTTACAGCGGTCGAAAATTTTGATCCGCAACAATACATGGGAAAGTGGTATGAAATTGCACGATTAGATTTCAAATATGAAAAAAATATGAGTCATGTAACTGCGACTTATTTTTTGAATAAGAAAGGTGTAATAGAAGTTCATAACAGAGGTTTTGATGATAAAGAAAACCAATGGACAGAAGCTCATGGAAAAGTTAAGTTGAACGGAGAAGAGGGGAAAGGAGCTTTAAAAGTTAGTTTCTTTGGACCATTTTATTCAGGATATAATGTAGTGTTGATGGATCCTAATTATGAAACAGCTTTGGTTTTTGGTGAAAGTCATGATTATATGTGGATTTTATCACGACAAAAAACAATTTCGGAAGAAACAAAACAAAAGTTTCTTTTGTATGCAGAAGAAAAAGGATATGCGATAGAGGAACTTACTTGGACTGTACAAGAATAAGTTGATAAATATAGTTTCATCTCAAAGGGCTAATTTNNAAATTAGCCCTTTGAGATGAATGATGAATATATTATTCTGCTAATGGATTAATTTGATCTGCTGTAGGAAAATCTTGCCCTGTATTACCGATCGTTTTGTTTAAATCAAATTTTGCAGCATCAGACATATTAGCACCACCCGCTAATTTTGCTTTGTCTAATAAATCGAGTGCTAATTTTTCTTCTTCACGTTGTTCAGCAACCAACCATTGTAAGAAATTCCATGTTGCCCAATCTTCTTCCTCCATACTCATTTTTACAATTTTGTAAATGGATTCGGTATTTTCGATTTCTTGTTTTAAAACAGCTTGAAAACACTCTAATACATTTTTAGGTTCAGGTCCAGGTTTTTTTATGGCTTCAATTTTTACAGTTCCACCACGTTCTTGAACATATTCTATAATTTTAGCCATATGTACGCGCTCTTCCTGAGAGTGTTTCATCATAAAATTTTTGACTCCGTCCAATTGATTTTCATCTGCCCAACATGCAAGCATTAGATAAATTTGTGCCGAAAAAGCTTCTAATGTAATTTGATCATTTAGTGCTTTTTGTAATGTTTTAGAAATTCTTGTTGTATTCATTTTTAAGGGTTATTTAAGTTGAGAATATTGAATGGAATTTTCGCACCAAACCCAATTTTTGAATGTTAATACTTTCTAAAATGTTGATATTTAGATTCGTTTCAAATATTTTGATAACATTAAACCTTACTTCTTATTATAAAAATCAATTTGTCGTTGAATTGTTTTTTCGGTTTGAATAATGTCTAGTATTAGAATTTTGATGGTTTCTTTTTTGTTCTTTTCTGTTTCATAAAAGTTGGAGTACAAGAAATTCATGAAAAATTCTGTTTTGTTCTTTAAAATGTCTTTTTGTTCTTCAATATTAGACAAAGAAGTAATTTTATCATAATTTATCAAGTCAATTTTGGAAGTTGAAACTGATTTCCAAGCGCTTGTTTTAATCTGAGGAATAAACACGCCTTTACATTTCATTGTGATATCCAAAATGTTAACACTTTTGTTATCAGCATAGTATTCAAGTGAATCGACATAAGAATTTTGCAAAGGAACATTGTATTTTATTTCTTCCGTTGTTTCATTCAATTCACTTTTTATCGTTGAAAATACTTGATTAATATACACTTGGTCTTTTCTATTTGTGTTCCAATTGTCAATAAACAGTGCAATCAAAATACCTACGGTTACAGGAATAATTTCTTTGATAAATTGAATTGAATAATTTTCTAATGCTTTCTTCATTAAATTTAGTTCTCGTTAATTTATATTGATGTGTTAAATCAAACAAATATCTCATATTCATTGGAATGAACCATAACTATTTTTATATTTTTTGAAAAATAGTATCGAAATTTAAACACCAACAATTAAGTTGATGTTTTTGAGAGTTGAATTAAGTTTAATTTGCTCTATTTTGTTCCTCGAAATTCACTTTTTTGTTGTTTTCTTTCACTTTGTTATTTCCAAAATTGTAGGTTAAACTAAGTTTTAAACCTCGGTAATCATTGTATTGATTAAATTCTGAACGATAATCGTCATTATACGAATAGCCTTTGTTTTTAATCGTTTTGAATACATCATTTATCACAAAATTGGCTTGTAATTTTTTATCGAAAAACGAAGCTTTAATACCTGGCGAAAACTCCAGTTGATCTTGCAGTTTTATATTGGCATAAGTGAATGGAAGAGTATGCCAGAAATTAATCATCAAAAACCATGTTTTGTCTTTATTCAATGTGATGGTATTGTAAAAAGAGTACGACATCGAATAAACTTTTAACTTTTCCACTTCAGAAATAGTCGGTTTTGTAGTTGTATAAGATGCATTCGCATTAACTGAAGTTTCCCAAATTTTGAAAAAGGTATTGTAATATCCAATATTGAATCCTGTTCTGTTTTGATCATAACTATTTTCTACTACATTGCTGTAAATTCCATCTGAAAAATGTGCAATATTAGACAAATTATTTTGGCTGTATTGATTGTAAAGTCCAAAAGTCAATTTTCCTTTGTACGAATAATTAAGCTCTACATTATCATTGTAAGAAGGTTGTATAGCGGGATTTCCTGTGTAATACATATATGGATTCGTGTACCAGCGAAATGGGTTTAAAGATTGGAAATCGGGACGATTTATTCTTTTGGAATAATTGATACTGAACGAATGATTCGTAGTTGGTTTGTAACTGATATAAGCTGTAGGAAATAATTTTCCATAGTTCTTTTTCAGTCTGCTGTTTTCGTCATTTGGCGTAAAACCTACTAGCGAAGTGTATTCGTATCGTAAACCTGCTTTTGTTGACCATTTTTCGTTGAAATCTTTTTGAAAACTCACATAAGCTGCATAATTATTTTCTTTGTATTGGAAAATATTGCTGTTCGTAGGATTCAAAATAAAATCTATTCCATCAAATTCATAATATCCCACATCCGATTTGTTGTCCAATAATGTATATTTTGCTCCAGTTTCTATGTTCAGCCATTTGTAAGGAAGCGTAAGATCTGATTGTACCGAATAAATCGCATATTTCATTTTACTATTATTTCGAACAATAGCATTATGCTGATTCGTGTTGTTAAAAGTATTTAAATTGTTGATTTTATTAGGACTATCGTTCAAGTAATTCGCTGTAAAACTTAGTTTTTTACCAATGCTGTCCAATTTTATGTCATAATAAGTATTCAAAGTATGTGTTGGTGTTGTCCAACGTTGTTTTTGAAGGGTTACTAATGTAGAATCTATAATAGAATTTGTTTCATAATGGCTTAGTCCATCCGTCTTCATATTATAATGCTGATTGGAATAGTCGTAAATAAGACCGATGTTTTGTTTCTCATTTATTTTATAATCAAGGCTGTAGTTTAACCCAAAACCATCGGGCGTATCTTTTCTTGTTTCCGAGTTGTAGACACTGTTAGTTTTGCTTAAAAGATCTCGAGCTCCAACGGCTTTATAAGCCATATCAAATTGCCTTAATTTCAACGAAGTGCTTAATTTTTTCGATTGATAATTCACTGTAGCACCTGTTCTGAAGCCACTGTAAGAATTTTTTTGATACGAAGAATTTACACTCCCGCTCCAGCCAATATTAGGATTTTTCTTTAGAATAATATTAATAATTCCACTATTTCCTTGTGCTTCATATTTTGAAGGAGGAGTTGTAATGATTTCAATTTTCGCAATATCATCAGAACGAAGCGATTGTAGATAATTAGTAAGTTCGCTTCCTGATAAATTAAGCATTCTGTCATTCACCATAACCGAAACATTTCCTTTTCCTACAATAGAAATATTATCATTCAGTACATTCACCATTGGTGTGTTTCGTAAAGCGTCCAAAGCAGACATTCCTTGCGAAGCAATAGAATTTTCGATATTACAAACCAGACGATCAACTTTCTGTTCAATTAGTTTCTTTTTTGCTGTAACCGTTGCACCTTCTAAAGTTGTAGCATCTTGAATTTTGATAAGTCCTAAGTCTTTATCTTGTTTAATTTCTATTTCTTCTGAATAAAATTCTACGCCAAACTGTTCTATTTTAAGTAAATAATTTCCAGCATCTGTTTTCATAGAAAATAATCCCAGACTATCTGTATATGCTTGATTGATAAGTAAACTATCATTTTTAAAAAGAAGAATATCAGCAAATTCAAGTGCTTTATCATGTTGATTGATCACTTTTCCATTTATCGAAAATTGTTGTCCAAAAACTGATGAACAAAAGCTGAAGGCAATCAAATAGCAGCTAATCAAAATAAGATTTTTCATATGTTGTATTTTATTTATAACAAAGAAAAAGTATAGAACAAAGAAAAAATTGTAAAAATCGTGCAGCTTAATGTTGCGCATAAATCCAAGCCAATTGTTCTTGTTGAATGCTTGTTTTATTTCTTAATTGATTGGGCGATTGTCCCGTAATTTCTTTAAAATCGCGGATAAAATGAGATTGATCGGTGTAATTATTTTGGTAAGCGATATGCGTAAGTTTTTCTTTTTCGAAATGGAGAATAGAATTTAGCGCTTTTCTAAATCGAACTGTTTTCAAAAAAGTTTTTGGACTTTGCCCAATTTGATTCATAAACAGGCGATACAAGGTCGATTCATTCATCGAAAGATTTTTGGCTAAAGGACCAACTTTTAATTCATCTGTTTGTTGAATAAGGTATAAGATTTCTTTAGTTTTAGTATTTAAATAATCTTGATTTAAGCTTTTCAATAATATATGTTCGAGCATTGAAATTCTTTTCAACGAATTCTTTTCCTCAAATAATTGTTCTGTAAAATCTGTTGCAAATTTTGGGAAAATCATTTCGAAAACTTCATCACTTTTAATTAATTCATCGTACGAAATATTTGTAAATAAGCGTAACGCAGCTGGATGAAAAATGATGCAAACTTCATCTAAAGAAGCATCAATGCTTACATTAAGATTAGATTCGTGAAATCCTGATAAATAACTTTTGTATGTAGCATTTCCTTTTAAGGTAAAAAGATGTTTGTTTGTTTTATTCTGTTCGAGAATGATTTTATTCTGTTTGTAAATGGCAAGACACAAATTGGTGTTAGGGAAAGTTGAATAGTCAATCTTTTCATCTTTTTTAGATTTGAAAAGGATGAAATACTGAACGATATTTTTTAATTCAGGATGATGAGGTTGTATAATTTCGGTTTTCATAAACGTACACGTAATAAAATCAATTTTAGCGAATAACACGTTGATAGCGTGTTCTATTCTATAGACGCTTTTGTTTGATGTATGTTACCTGTAAGTTCGAATTATTTTAATATTATGCTTGAGGAATTAAAAATTATATGCAAATCCTGCATTTCCATATATGTTATACATTTTGAATGAAATGGCTTCGAAATTCTTTTTGAAAACCTGTTTGTGAGCCATTGTTACATCAAAAAATAAACTGAAATGATTCTTTAATTTATATTCAGTTCCTAGTTGGCTTCCAAATTGAAAAGGACTTAAATAATCAGAAAAATCGTACAAACCTTTTGCTGTGTTTTCAAATGTTGTAGGTTCACCGATTGGACTTCCTTCTCTAAAAACACCATCGTAAATATATCCTGAAAAAGATTTATCAATCAAGGCAGAAAAGTAAAATCCGCCATATAAATTCCATTTTGTAGACGCGTTCCATACCAATAGAACCGGCATAGAGACATAAGCATTATCCATTTCGGTAATGACATGTCCTGTAAAAAAGCCTTTGGTTTGTGCTCCAGTATCGTTTTGTATTTGTGTGTAATAGTTCTTTACTTTCGCTTGTGTTTTCATTCCACGACCTTCTACGTTTAATCCGACACGAACACCTAATTCACGTTTATCGTTGAGCCACTTTGTTGCATTTATACCTATTCCTAATTGCAAAGTAGGGTTATAGCTTTCAATTTTTCGGATTTCAGCAGGCATTCCAATCGGTGAAGCTCCTCCAATGTGGGTACGTCATATCCTC